>CAURMS010000001.1:0-25079 GCA_963526085.1 uncultured Campylobacter sp.
GGATACGGCACGAAAGCACATCTGGACGCAATAGCAAAACTAGGCGACTCACCGCTGCAAAGGCGCAGCTTTCGCGTGAAAAGCTTTGAGCGTGGGCTGTTTGACGAATGATTTTTTGACATAAAACAAGTTTTTAATTTTTAGGCGATAAGCAGTTTGTCCTAACCCGCAAGAAATCGCAATTTACAATCATCTATCGTGCGTTCTATTTAAACTTTTTAATCAAATTTGAGTAAATCAGCTACTCGCAAGTAGTTTTTCTAGCTTGCGATTTTTAAAGAATTTTATGACATCAAACGCGATTTTGGCAGCCAAAAGCGCCAAAAAAACGTGTCTAAAAGCATAAAATTTGCCTAGATATTTATGCTTTTTCATGAGCTTTAGCGCGAGCGTTTTTATCGCCTCTATCGGCTTTTTGATCGCTTCGCCGATCATTTTGTCTTTTATCTCGTGGACAACGAGAGCGGTGATGGTTTTTAGGTATTTTTTCTTTTTTGAGACGGGTAAATCTTGCGGCTTTTGCGTCGCAGTTTCGCCGTAAACGCCGCCGATCCAAGCTTCAAAATTTTGCCGAGCGTTTTTGTTTTTTAGGAGTTTTTTGCCGGCTTTGCTTATCTCGTAAATCCCTCGCGAGCTCTTTAAAACGATCCTTTTTTCTTGCGGCAAAGCTTGAATTTTAGGGCTATTTGCTATGACGCCTAAAAGCGCGTCCGTTTTGCTCTGACTTGCACCCATTTCACTCGATAAAAACTCCGCTATCTCCTTACGGCTCGCCTTTTTTCTCTCGTTTAAAAACTGTGCCAATAAAAATAATCCTTGATAATCCATCGCAAAAACTCTCATTATTATATTAAATTGAGAATTATACTTAAAATATCTCAAAATAAAATAAAAGCCAGTATCATTTTGATTTTGGTATATCGCAAGATAAATTAAATTTTGCCTGATTAAAACAAAGTGCTTGTATTGTAAATTTGAAATTTATCTGTGCGCGGACTCTAAAATTTGCGGTAAATTTAATGAAAGACGACAAAAATTTAAGCGTTTCGAGCCGCTTAAATTTGCTATTTTCCGAAAATCAGGCAAATTTAAAGCTCCTAAATTTAATTAACGAAAAACTCCTGCGCAGCCTGCTTGCTCTCAAAAGGTTTCACGCAAATTTCGCGCTCGCCAACCTTAGCTAGCACCGCCGTATCTTTATCCGCTCTAGTGTAGGCAAGCGCCAGTCGCACGGCAAGCTCGAGGTCGGTCTCGTTAAATTTAGCATCCACGAAGCTCACCGCGCCCACGATATCGCCGTCAAATTTGATCTGCGTAAATTTCGGATTATTTAGAGATAGCAGTTTGGCGTTATCGTTTTCGTCGCGGCCGATGACCATTTTGGTGCCGTTTGGTAGGCGCAGATGGCGTCCGACGCGCAGTAGCTGCATATCCGCGCTCGTCATATCCGGGTCAAATTTGATAAAATCTTTGATTTTATTCGCAAAGCTCTCGATCGTGAGCAGGCACCCGCCGCCGGGCGTCTCGTACTCGCTAAAGCCAAACTCTTTCGCAAGCGCGAGCTGTCTCTTGCGGTCGCGTCCGCTGATGGCGAGCAGTTTGCTGCGATCGACCCAGCCCTCGCGCTCCGGTTTTGTAGGCTTCATCAGCTGCGCGGACATCGGGCGCAGGATGAGGTCCTCCTCGTCGCCGGCAGCGTTTTTGACCCGCAACATCGCGTCGCGTCTCTGACTCATCGGACGCTGACCGATCACTTCGCCCGTCGCGATAAAGTCCGCACCCTCCGAGCGCATCATCGCAAGCGCGGTTTTAAACATATATCCGTGGCAGTCGATGCATGGGTTAAAGTGCTTGCCGTAACCGTGCTTTGGCGTGAAAAGCACGTCGCGCAGGTATTCGTTTCTGATATCGATTATTTTAAGCTCGGCTCCGGCTTCGTTCGCGCGGCGACGTAAAATTTCCGCCTTTTTCTCGTCGCCGCTAAAGCCGATGTCGATATGCACCGCCGTGACGTCGATGCCTTGGGTTGTCAGCAGCCTGATGGCGATCATGCTGTCTAGCCCTCCGCTAAATAAAACTAATGCTTTCATTTTTTAAGTTCCTCGATAATTTTTTTTATTTTTGATAGTATTTGTTTTTTTTCCTCTAAAGGAATTTGTTTTGCCGAATATTCTTTGTGCAAATTCTCGTAAAATCTCACTTTTAAAATAACTATATTTTTTAAAATTTCATCCTCGTCTTTAAAGGCATCGTAGTTTTCAAACATCAGCTCGCGCACGGCCGGATCGTCCGCGCTGGCCCCCTGCGCGACCGCTTCGTAAATATCTCTGTGACGGACGAAATACTCCGTTTTTAAATTTTCTAAAACAATTTTTTTAAAATTTGGATTTTCGATCATCGTTTTTAAAAACCGAATTTCAAGTATATCTTTACGCCCGCGCTGATTTTTGCCCAAATTTTGCATTTCGTAGGCTTGCATGCGCTCCTGAGCGGCTTGCGTATTTGCGCCTCTAGTTAGCCAAAACGACCCCTCGGTTATATTTAGAATTTTAGCCACGAGCGGGACGTAGGAGTTTGCGACAACGGGCTTTAGGCTCGCGGTAAAGGCCTGGATCGCTTCTAGCGCCTTTTGCTTTTGCATGGGGCGCGAGAGGTCAAAGCCGCTGGCTAAATGCCTGATGTAAAATTCGCCAATCTCCGTGCCGCTTTCAAAAATTTGCCGCAGATACTCTATCTTGCCCGCTACCACCATATCGGCCGGATCCGCACCGCCTTCTATGATGACGACGCTGGCGTCGATTTCGTTTTGCGCGAGCAGCAGGGCGGACTTCGTCGCGGCGTTTATGCCAGCATCGTCGCCGTCAAAGCATAAAATAACGCTGATCTCGCCGCGTTTTAAAAGCGGCAAATGCTTGGTCGTGAGCGCGGTTCCAAGCACGGCTACGACGTTACCAAAGCCCGCCTTGTGCAGCATGATGACGTCCATGTAGCCTTCGGTGATGATGATCTGATTTTTGGTGAAAATTTCGCGCTTTGCCAGGTGATAGCCGTAAAAAAGCGTTGATTTATCAAAGACCGCGGACTGGGGCGAATTTACGTATTTGGCAGGGTTGCCGCTGATCGTGCGTCCGCCAAATCCCACCAGCCGCCCCGCGTGCGTGTAGATAGGAAAGGTGATTCGGTTTATGAAACTCGCGTAAATGCCGTTTTCGTTTTGCTTTACGATGCCGACTTCTAGGGCTTCTTTGGGTTCTATTTGCTCGTTTTGCAGCAGCCTTATCGTCTGTGCGCTCTCAGGCGCGAAACCTAGTTCAAATTTGTCTATCAGTTCGTCTGTGATACCGCGCGAATATAAATACTCGACGGCCGCGGGAGTTTTGTAAAGCAGCGAGCGGTAAAAGGCGTTTGAGTTTTCTAGGATGTGTTTGTTTTCTTTTGTCGGTTCGCCGCCGCGCACGTAGTTTAGGGTGAAATTTTGCAGTCCAGCGATCTTTTCGACGGCTTCGGGGTAGCTTAGCTTTTCGTAGTCCATCACGAATTTGATCGCGTCGCCGCCGGCTTTGCACGAAAAGCAGTGAAATATCCCGCGCGACGGGCTCACGCTCATGCTCGGGTTTTTATCGTCGTGAAACGGGCATACGCACACGAAGTTCGCGCCGCTTTTTTTTAGCGGCAGATAGTGTCCGACTATATCGACGATATCGGTTTGCGCTTTTAGTCTTTCTATTGATTTTGGATCGATCATAAGCGATATTATACAATCGTTATGCTATAATCGGCGTTAAATTTGACTTTAGAAAGCGGCATTTTGGATATATTTTTTATCGAATTTAGAGACCCTATTTTCGGTCTAGTGGTGCTAGTCGCCGTGGTGCTCGTGATCGCCGTTTTTAGCTACGCGTGGGGCGTTTTTAAGAGCAAGGACGAAAAGGCGGAGATCGCGGGATTTTTAAAAAAATTCGGCAAATCTCAGGGTCTTAGCGACGAAAACAAGCAGCTTTTGATAAACTCGGGCGTGGATACGGCTACGATGTGCTTTTTGGCGGGGACGTTTTCAAAAAGCGGGTATTTTGAAAAGGCTATCAACGTCTATGCCGTGGCTTTAGAGCAGGCTAAAAACCGCGCGGCAAAGGAGCAAATTTTCACCGATCTTGGTCAAACTTATTTTAAGGCGGGCTTTTTAGAGCGCGCAAAGAGCGTGTTTTTAGAGGCGCTAAAAATCTCCCCGCGAAATCAAATCGCGCTAAAATCGCTAACGATAATTTTCGAAAAACTAAAAGACTATGAGGGCGCGTTGCAGGCCTTGGATGCTTTGCAGGAGCTTGGCAGCGACGTGAGAGCACAGACGGCGTATATCAAGGCGCTGCAAATTTTAGCGGATAAAAGCAAGGACGAAGCGGCCAAAATCGGCGAAATTTTAGCCCTAAAGGACGAATTTGCGCTCGTGCGCCGAATGGCAATGGAGAGGCTAAATTTAAGCGGCTCGACTCTTAAAGATTTTAGCGATTTCCCGCCGCTTGAGGATGTTTTGGATTTGGTTTATTATCAAAACTCGCCCGTAAATTTAACCGATCCCGAGTATAAGAGCCTGTTTTTCATCAAGGGCATGAGCGACGAGGACGGCGCGCCGCTGGGCTTTGAGCTAGAGGTTTTAAAGAAGCTAAAAGCGGCAAACTACGACAAAGCCGCGCTTAGCTTTAACTACGTTTGCAAGAGCTGCAAAAACGCTTTTCCGATGCATTTTTACCGCTGTCCGATGTGTAGCGAGCTAGGCAGCGTGCAAATTTTGCCTCACATCACGGAAAAATCCGATGAAAACAGTATGCCTTTTTAGCGACGGCTCGTGCCTAGACAACCCGGGCCCCGGCGGCTGGGCATACATCCTAGAGTACGGCGAGCACAAAAAAACGGCAAGCGGCGGCGAGGCGCACACGACGAACAATCAAATGGAACTGCGAGCGGCAATCGAAGGGCTAAAAGCGCTAAAGCAGCCCTGCCGCGTGAGGCTCTACACCGATAGCTCATACGTCGCAAACGCCGTAAATGCGTGGCTAGAGGGCTGGGTCAAAAAAAACTTTAAAAACGTAAAAAACGTCCCGCTGTGGCAGGAGTATCTAAGCGCAAGCGAGCCGCACGAGGTCGAGGCGATCTGGGTCAAAGGCCACGCCGGACACCCGCAAAACGAGCTTTGCGACGAGATGGCGCGCGAACAAGCCGTAAAGATAAAAAATAGCTTAAAAGGCGAATAATGCGAAATTTGGAAGAGAAATTAGGATATAAATTTAAAGACGAAAAGCTGCTAAAAACCGCGCTCACGCATAAAAGCGTAAAAGGCGGCGCAAACAATGAAAGGCTCGAGTTTTTGGGCGATGCGGTGATGGATCTGGTGATCGGGGATTATCTTTTTCACAAATTTTCGCGCCTAAGCGAAGGCGATCTAAGCAAACTGCGCGCCGCGCTCGTAAATGAAAAAAGCTTCGCCGAGCTCGCCAAATATCTAAATTTGGGCCAGCTCATCAACATCTCGCCGGCCGAGGAGCACAACGGCGGACGGGTAAAAGCATCTATCCTCTCAGACGCATTTGAGGCGCTGATGGGCGCGATCTACCTAGAAAGCGGCTTTGACGCCGTGCGCGCGGCTAGCCTAAAGGCCTTTGAGAGATGCTACCCCGATATAAATTTCGACCGCATGGTAAAAGACTATAAAACCGCGCTGCAAGAGCTCACGCAAGCGCGCTTCGCCGAGATACCAAAATACGTGCTGGTGGGCTCAAAAGGCCCTGATCATAAGAAAGAATTTGAGATCGCGCTGATGCTAAACGAGCGAGAGATCTCGCGAGCCGCGGGCAAGAGCAAAAAAGAAGCCGAGCAAAAAGCCGCCAAAACCGCGCTTGAGATTTTAGGAGAGGGCAAGTGAACACCTTTGGACGCAAACTAACGCTAACGACGTTTGGCGAGAGTCATGCAGCGGCGATCGGAGGCGTGCTAGACGGCTTTCCCGCAGGCGTGCGTATCGATTTAAATTTTATCCAAAGCGAGCTTGATAAGCGAAAGCCGGGCGGCTCGAAATTTGCCACGGCCAGGAGCGAAGGCGACCGAGTGGAGATTTTAAGCGGCGTGTTTGAAGGCGTTAGCACGGGCACTCCGATCGGCTTTATCATCCGAAACGAAAATCAAAAATCGGGCGATTACGAAAATTTACGCGAGCTCTTTCGCCCTGGGCACGCCGACTATGCCTACTACCGTAAATACGGCATCCGCGACCACAGAGGCGGCGGACGCAGCTCGGCTAGAGAGACGGCCGTGCGCGTGGCGGGCGGCGCGATAGCTCAAATTTTGCTGGGCGAGTTTGGCATCAGCGTGCAAAGCGGCGTGGCTAGCGTGGGCGAAATTTCGTGCGGCGAGCGGTTAGACTTTGATTTCGCGGCGCGATCGGAGATATTTTCGCTGGGTAATGAAGAGGCGATGAAAGAAGAAATCCTAAAAGCCAAGCGTGAGCACGACAGCGTCGGAGCTAGCGTCGTAACGGTTATCCGCGGCGCGTCGGCCGGGCTTGGCGAGGGGTTGTACTATAAATTTGACGCGGCAATCGCGGCTGCGATGATGGGCATAAACGGCGTCAAAGCCGTAGAGATCGGCGAAGGTGTGAGTGCTAGCAAGATGCGTGGCAGCGAAAATAACGACTCGATGGGCGCGGCGTATGCGGGCGTAAATTTGAGCGCGGATAACCCTGCTCTTGACGGCGCGGGCGAGCGGTCAAATTTAAACGGAGGCAAATTTGACGAATACAAAGGCGAGGCGGACGGCGAGGCTTGCTGCGGCTCAAATTCGGATGAAAAATTCGGTTTTGCCTCAAATCACGCGGGCGGAACGCTGGGCGGTATGACGAGTGGACAAGAGGTAGTGATAAAAACGCATTTTAAGCCGACTCCGTCGATATTTTTATCTCAGCCGACGCAAAACTTGCGCGGCGAAGACGTCGTCTGCGAGCTGCGCGGACGGCACGATCCATGTATCGGAGTGCGCGGTAGTGTCGTAGCAACTGCGATGGCGAGGCTCGTAACGGCCGATATGTTACTTTTAAATTTGAGTGCAAATCTAGCAAATTTAAAGAAAATTTACGGCTAACTCCAAGATAAACCGCGCCCCAAATAAAGCTGAGCAAAACGGACGCTGCGCGCGTAAAATTTGCGATGATTTTTGCGTGCCTGGGCAAGTCGGCTACAAATTTCGGCTGCAAATACGTAAAATCCCGCCGCGAAATTTATAAAAAATCTGGCATTTTTGCGCGGTTTTTGATATCCAAAGACTTTCTTGTGGCGCCCTTAGTGAAAGCATCAAATCTGCATCCACAAGCGTATCAAATTTGCGTGCGACAAAGATGTTTGGCGAATTTATATTTATGATATAAATGGCGAGAAAAACGGCTAACGGACGCATTTGATATAAAAATATCTCACACGGCGGCTTAGGAAATTTGCTCGCGTATGCTGCAAAATATCTAAAATTTATGCAATAAATCATAGAAAATATGGCACAGCGAGGGGCTAGAAGCGCATAAATTTAGGCTTTTTAATGCTAACGACAAGAGAAAAGTACATCCCTAAAAGACTTACCAAACAGACTACAAAGCGCGAAAATCTAAGCCTTGGCACGATATTTATACGGACGAGTCGGTTGATGGAGTTTGCAATGAATTTTATAGATCTCTAAAAACATCTCCCGCGAAATAAGCCAAATTTACTTCATTTTTGCGTTTAAATTTGCGGGATTTTTAACTAAAATTTAGAGTTTTACTGCTACGCCAAGCGGTGGTCGCCCTGAGGTCAACGGCATTGCGACAAGCGTGCGTAAATATCAAATTTACTCTTGTTTTCTTGTAAAATCAAATTTGGCAATTAGGCCGTATCGTATAACTCGGTCACTCATAAGGTCGCCGATAAAACACTTAAATTTAAAGACATTCCAGTTTTAGTTTTTTGACGTTTATGCGTAAAATTCGTACAATTTATCGTCGCGCAAATGTTCAATATATATTTACGAAAACAAGGCTACACAAAGCCAAATTTACTCATCAAATAGCCCGCGTTCAAAGCTTTTCACGCGAAAACTGCGCCTTTGCAGCGGCGAGTCGCCCAGCCTCGCGATCGCGTCCAGATGCGCCTTCGTGCCGTAGCCCTTATGCGCGGCGTATCCGTAGCCGCCGTGCACGCCGTCCCACGCTCTCATCAGTGCGTCGCGGCTTACCTTTGCCAGGATGCTGGCCGCACTTACCTGCGCGACTTTGCCGTCAGCTCCGACCATGGTTTTTACGCCCGTGCCGTAGTTTGCGTTGCCGTCGTAGAGCAGCTCGCAGCCCGCAAAATGCGCCTTAAACAGCCGCAGCGCGCGTCTGAGGCACTCGCTAAGACCTAGCTCGTCGATTTGCTCGTTTGAAAAATATACGATAAGAAATTCCGAGTTTTTTATTATCTCTTTAAACAGCTCCTCGCGCCGCTTCGCCGTTAGTTTTTTTGAGTCGTTTAGGCCCGCTATCTCGCGCTTTAGCACGCATGCGGCTACTGCCAAAGGCCCTGCCAGCGCGCCGCGACCGGCTTCGTCGATACCGCAGATTTGCGCGTCAAATTCGTTTTTCATCGCTACGCTTTCAAATAAATTTTGCAAAATTTAAGCTATCAAATTTTGTCGTGCTTTTTTCAAAGTTTCCTTTTCTGGCGGAAAGCTTGCTAAAACAGTCCGAAATTTTGCTTTAAATGCTCTTTGATGGGCTCAAGTGGTAGCGATACCTCGCTATTTTTACTGCTGGCCGTGCCGTCATAAAAGGTAATGCCGCTTGGCGAGAGCGTAAAATTTTCGCTCGGCGTTATCTTTTCTTTTGCGAATATCGCCGCTAAATTTGCATCGTTTAGATCCTTAAAAACGTCGTTCAAATTTATCTTTTTTATGTTTTTGAGCCAGATGGTTTTGCATATTTTTCCGCTTGCGCCTAGTTCGCAGACGCTTCTTATTTTGCCGTTTTGATACTCGAGGTTATTTAGCGCGCTTGCGGCGTTTTTTGATGGGTCTTTGAGCCGTGCTGACTTAAAATTTTCAAGCTTTGCGGCGAGAGATTTTTTGTTATTTTGCGCAAATTTAGGCGCGTAAAAGTCGCTCGCGACGGCTTCAAATCGTGCTCCGTCTCGCCCGATCTCTTGCAGCCCAAGCGCGGTAAAATCATAGCTTGCGACCTGCTTTATCGCGACTTTTCGCGCCTTGCCTCTGATCGCTAGTTTGCCCGTTAGTTCGCCGTTGTCCGCTTTTACGCTTAGATTTAGCCACTCGGTGACCGCGCTTACGGCCGTTATATCGGCGCCCGATTTTTCGATGCTGCCTTTACTGAAGTCGTATCTGACGCCCTCAAAAAATGCGTGACCTTGAAATTTGGGCGGTAAAATGACGCCCTTGTCGCTAAAATTTTCAAACTCAGCCTCAAGCTCGCTGATGTAGAGCTCAAATTTGCTCCCGTCCGCCTCGCCTGCAAATTTATAAATTTTGCCCTCGTTTTCGTGCCTGATCTCGTAGCCTAGCGCCAAAACGCAGGCTAAAAATATCGCCGCAACCGCTCTCATAGTCGCTCCTTTTATATGCCCAGCGCCCAGCGAGAAAACGGCGCGACCTCGCATTTTATGCCCTCTATGCTCGTCTCGCCCGAGTTTGCCACGCTGATTGCTTGTAGCCTATTTATACCTAAATTTTTTAAATTTGCGTGCAGTTTTTTAAATTTTAAAAAGACCAAATCCGCATCGCTAAACGGCGAGCAAATGATAGCAAGTTTCCTTTTTGGCAGGAAAAAATCAAGCTCTTTGGTATAAAAAATCTGCTCGTTAAATTTGGCCAACTCGCAAAAAACCGTGTTATTAAAATTTTTAGCGAAGTCCTTTTTTAGGCTTAGCGCGCTTTTAAACGCAAAGTCGTTAAAATAAAGCCTTTTCGCGGCGTTTGGCTCGTTAAATTTTTCTACCAAGCTAACCGCGCTCATGTTTTCCAGCTCGCTAAGCGCGCCGTAAACGCTATCTTTTGAGATTTTGCGGGTGGATTTTAGCGTGCTAAAAATCTCAAAGACGCTCACGTTTTGCGCCTGAGCTTTCGCGCACTCTTTTAGTACGGCCAGCTGCGTGGCGGAGAGTGAAGATTTTAGTGCAGTTTGTAGATTTACCGCGACGTTTTCGGCATCGCAAAAGGCCGAAGCAGGGCTCCTACCGTGAAGCAAAAAGTGGCTAAAAAGCGTTTCTGGATCAATCTTTTTTGAAAAAAATGCGATAAACTCCTCGTAGTCTAAAAAATCCAAATTTAGCTCGCTAAAACCGCTCAAATTTGCATCTTTAAACCGTGAGGTGACGATAAAATTTGATAAATTTAGCTCCAAAACCGGCTCAAATTTTTCCTGAAATCTCTGCTCGAAACCATCGATCGCTAGAATTTTTATCTGAGGATTTTGGCGTAAAAACTCGGGTAAATTTGACAAAATATCATCCGCGTCTATGCGAAGGTCGCCTAAATTTACATATAAAAACTCTTTGCTCTCAAATGCCGACAAAAATCCAGCGATCAGCGAGGTTTTGCCGCTTCCTATGCCGCCTTTTATCAATGTTTTGGGTGCCGTGATTTCAAATTTTCTATTTATAAATTTGACGTTTTTCGGCGGGCTTTGGTAGAGCGCGTTTAGGATTTGCATTTTTTGCCTTTTAAATTTGGAAAATTATAGCAAAGTTTCCTTGCAAAAAGGAAGATAGTTAAAATTTGACGCCAAAAACAAGGGTAAATTTAACGATTTTTTAAGGGGGGGGGGTATAGAATGCGTTAAATTTTTATTTGAAAGGCGGATATTATGAAAAAAATTGCGGTTTTTGGCCTAATGTTAATAAGCGCTTTGGCGATAGACAATCCGATGGCAGATATACTAAAGGACTATGAAAACAAGTGTAATGCCGGGGACGAGATGGCATGCGGCGTGGCGGGCGGAGTTTATGATTTTGCCTTTGAGGCGTACGGGGTAAAGCAGGACTACGGCAAGGCGATGAAATTTTATAAAAAGGGCTGCGATAAGGGAAACTACAGATCGTGCAATAATCTGGGCTCTATGTATGACAACAAAAAGGGTGTAAAGCAAGACTACAAAAAAGCGTTTGAGCTATATACTAAATCTTGTGATGTCGGAAACGATGGTCTTGGTTGTAGAAATCTCGGGTCTTTGTATATTAACGGGCTTGGCACCGAAGTAGATACTACGCGTGCGGTCATAGAAGGGCTGAGCCGGTTGAAAAAGAGCTGCGATACAGGCAACGGCGATTTTTTATCATGTGAGATTGTCGGCGAAGTAAATTTAAATTTCGGCAATCAAAAGGCTGCGATGGAAAGCTATCAAAGAGCGTGTATCGCGGGAGCAAACGACCAAAGCATCCAATCCTTTGAAGAGGGCGCTAAATTCTGGAAAGCGACTTGCGCAATGTACGAGCTTTTAAAACAAGGCTCAAGGTGATTTTAAAATTTGGACATGACTTTAAACTGTCTAAATTTATCCCAAACTAAATTTAAATATTTCGCATCAAATTTTCAGCCAAATTTGCAAAAGTTTCCTTATAAAAAGGAAATAAATCTATTAAATTTCATTAAATTCGCTCAAAATATTGACATTAAAAAGCCATTTGGATAAAATCCGAGTCTCTTACACAAGTAAGAAGTGTCGTATGTTTGCGACAAGTTCTATTCAAAGGAAAGAAATATGGAAAGAATCAGGCTTAAGCTTAAAGCTTATGACCATAGAGTTCTCGACCGCACAGTTGCAGCCATAGTAGAAGCTGTCAAACGAACGGGCGCCGACGTCAGAGGTCCGGTGCCGATGCCTACGAAGATCAAACGCTATACGGTCTTAAAATCACCACACATCAACAAAGACTCACGCGAGCAGTTTGAAATGAGAATTCACGCTAGAATGCTAGATATCGTAGCGGCTACGCCCGATACCGTCGACTCGCTAACAAAGCTTGACTTAGCCCCTGAGGTTAACGTCGAAGTCCGCGCGATGGGCAAATAAAGGCGAGGTGAAAGATGGAATATATCGTAGAAAAAATAGGCATGAGCAGAACGGCAAACAACCCGAGCATCCCTGTTACGCTTCTAAAAGTCGTAAGCGCTAAAGTTTGCGAAGTGAGCGAATGCGGCAGCGCGATAGTAGCTTATGCTAAAGGTAAAGCAAAAAATAAAGCCATAGAGGGTCAGCAAAAAAAATATAGCCTAACGGCGGAATTTAATAAATTCGCAACCCTAGAAGTCGCCAATAAAGAGGCGGGTGATCTTGATTTTAGTCCGCTTAGCTCGGCTAAAATTTTAAAAGTTAGCTTTAGCTCAAAAGGTAAAGGCTATCAAGGCGTCGTGAAAAGACACGGCTTTAGCGGCGGTCCGAAAAGTCACGGTTCTCGCTTCCACAAAAGACACGGCTCTATCGGTAACCGCGAGTGGCCGGGACGCGTTCAGCCTGGTATGAAGATGGCCGGACACACCGGAAACGAAAAAGTTACCGTTAAAAACGAGATCGTAAGCTTTGACGCCGAAAACGGAATTTTGGTTTTAAAAGGCAGCGTCGCTGGCTATAACGGTGCAATGGGCAGAATAAGGATAGTAAAATGAGTAAAGTTTGCGTATTAAACGAAAAATTTGAAAAAGCTAGTGAGCTTGATCTACCGGCTAATTACGCTGAGATCAACCCGCACAACCTATATCTTTACGTTAAGTCTTATTTGTCCGGTATGCGTTCAAATTCGGCTCACACTAAAACCAGAGCTTTCGTAAGCGGCGGCGGTAAAAAACCGTGGAGACAAAAAGGTCGCGGCGGCGCTAGAGCGGGCTCAACCAGAACTAACGTCTGGGTAGGCGGCGCGGTGGCGTTTGGTCCGAGCAACGAGCGAAACTACTTCCAAAAGGTCAATAAAAAGCAAAAAAGATTGGCGCTTGAGTTTGCGCTAAACGAAAAAGCTAACGCGGGTAAAATTTTCGCGGTAGATAGCATAGAGATCGCAAGCGGCAAGACTAAAGACGCGGCTAAAATAATCAGCGCGTTAAATTTGAGAGACGCTTTGGTCGTAAAAGATCTGCTTGACGACAACACGCTATTGGCGTTTAGAAATCTATCAAACTGCTATCTAATCGATGCGAGCGAGATAAACGCTTACTTAGTGGCGACTTACGGTGCCGTCGTTATCGAGAAGGCCGCACTTGAAACTATAATAAAAGAGGGCTGAAATGGCAGATATAACTGATATCAAAACGATTTTATATACGGAAAAAACTCTCGGTCTTCAAGAACAAGGCGTGGTCGTTATACAAACTTCGCCTAAGATGACTAAAAATAGGCTGAAAGAAATTTTGAAAGAATATTTTGGGGTAACGCCGCTTCGCGTAAATTCGCTTAGAATCGACGGAAAAGTTAAGCGTTTCAAAGGAAGAGAAGGACAACGCAACGAGATAAAGAAATTTTACGTTCAGTTGCCTGAAGGCTCAAGCCTAGAAAACACGGAGGCGTAAGATGGCGATAAAAACCTATAAACCTTATACACCTAGCCGCAGATTTATGACGGGCTTATCGAGCGAGGATATCACTGCTAAACCTAGCGTGAGAAGCCTGCTTGTAAAGATCCCTGTAAGCGGCGGTAGAAATAGCAATGGTAGAATAACTTCTAGACATAAAGAAGGTGGAGCAAAGAAACTTTATAGAATCATCGACTTTAAACGCCGCAAATTCGGTATTGAAGGTAAAGTCGAAGCTATCGAGTACGATCCGAACAGAAACTGCCGCATCGCGCTTATCGCTTATAAAGATGGCGAAAAACGCTACATCATCAGACCAAACGGACTAAACGTTGGTGATGTAGTAGCAGCAGCCGAGGCAGGTCTAGACATAAAACCCGGCAACGCGATGAAACTAAGAAACATCCCGGTTGGTACTATCGTGCACAACGTGGAGCTAAAACCTGGCAAGGGCGCTCAGATGGCTCGTTCAGCCGGCGGTTACGCTCAGCTAATGGGTAAAGAGGAAAAATATGTAATGCTTCGCTTGCCAAGCGGCGAGATGAGACAAGTACTCGCAGAGTGCATGGCTAGTATCGGCGTAGTAGGTAACGAAGATTGGGCGAACGTAACTATCGGTAAAGCCGGACGTAATCGTCATAGAGGTATCCGTCCTCAAACTCGCGGTTCTGCAATGAACCCGGTAGACCACCCGCACGGCGGTGGTGAGGGCAAGAAAAACTCAGGCCGTCATCCTGTTACTCCATGGGGTAAACCGACAAAAGGTGCTAAGACTCGCCGCAAAAAGGCTAGCGATAAGCTTATAATTTCAAGAAGGAAAGGTAAATAGAGATGGCAAGATCACTCAAAAAAGGACCTTTTGTCGATGAGCATGTAATGAAAAAAGTCGTTGCCGCTAAAAAAGCTAACGACAACAAGCCGATAAAAACATGGTCTAGACGCAGCACGATAGTGCCTGAAATGATAGGCCTAACGTTTAACGTTCATAACGGCAAGAGTTTCATTCCAGTATACGTTACAGAAAACCACATCGGATATAAACTAGGCGAATTTGCTCCTACGCGCACATTTAAGGGTCACAAAGGCTCAGTGCAAAAGAAAATCGGTAAGTAAGGGGATAAGATGAGCAAATCAATTATTAAATTCGTAAGATTATCTCCGACTAAAGCCAGACTAATCGCAAGAGAAGTGCAAGGCATGAACGCAGAATTTGCGCTAGCCAGCCTTAGCTTTATGCCAAACCGCGGCGCCAAATTTATCGCTACGGCTATCAGCTCGGCGGTAGCTAACGGCGGATTCGAGCCTGAAGAGGTTATCGTGACAAGCTGCCGCGTAGACGCAGGCCCAGTATTAAAAAGATTTAGACCGCGAGCGAGAGGAAGCGCAAGCAGAATCCGCAAACCGACTTCTCATATCTTAGTAGAAGTATCTAAACCTGAAAAGAAGGAAGCGTAATATGGGTCAGAAAGTAAATCCGATAGGTCTAAGACTAGGAATAAACCGCAACTGGGAGTCAAGATGGTTTCCCGCTAAAGGAACTTTGGCTGAAAATATCGGCGAAGACTACAAAATTCGCGCTTTCTTGAAAAAGAAACTTTACTACGCGGGCGTTTCTCAAATTTTGATCGAGAGAACGGCTAAGAAAATCCGTGTAACCGTCGTAGCAGCTCGCCCTGGTATTATCATCGGCAAAAAGGGCTCTGACGTAGAGAAGCTTAAAGAGGATATCCAAAAGCTGATCAACAAAGAAGTAAACGTAAATATCAAAGAAGAAAGAAAAGCTCAAGCTTCGGCTCAGCTGGCTGCGGAAAACGTAGCTATGCAGCTTGAAAAACGCGTTGCATTTAGACGCGCAATGAAAAAAGTTATCCAAGGCGCTCAAAAATCAGGCGCTAAAGGTATCAAAATTTCAGTTGCTGGACGTCTAGGTGGTGCAGAAATCGCTAGAACAGAGTGGTACTTAGAGGGTCGCGTTCCGCTTCACACCCTAAGAGCTAAGATCGATTACGGCGTTGCCGAAGCGCATACGACTTATGGAAACATAGGTATAAAAGTGTGGATATTTAAAGGCGAGGTTCTTCAAAAAGGCGTTCAACCTGAAAAGAACGAAGAAGAAAAAGCCGATAAAAAACCGCGCAGAGCAAGAAGAGGTAAATAATCATGTTGATGCCAAAACGAACTAAATTTCGCAAACAGATGAAAGGCAGAAACCGCGGTAAAGCCACTCGCGGCGCTGATCTTGCTATGGGCGAGATCGGAATAAAAGCCGTAGAAGCAGGCCGCGTAAATTCGCGCCAGATCGAAGCGGCTCGTGTGGCTCTAACCCGCCACGTAAAACGCCAGGCTAAAACTTGGATCAGAGTTTTCCCAGATAAGCCGCTAACCAAAAAACCTCTACAAACTCGTATGGGTAAAGGTAAAGCTGGAGTCGAAGAGTGGGTTATGAACATAAAACCAGGTCGTATAATAGTCGAAATGGCGGGTGTAGATGAGGAATTAGCGCGTGAAGCTCTAACTCTAGCGATCCACAAACTTCCGTTTAAGACTAAAATCGTAACGCGAGAGAGTGAAAATGAAATATACTGATATTAAAGACAAAAGCGTTGCAGAACTTAACGCGTTATTGAAAGAGAAAAAGGTGCTTTTATTTACTTTAAGACAAAAGCTAAAAACTATGCAGCTAAGCAACCCTAACGAGATTAGCGCCGTCCGCAAGGAAATAGCGCAAATCAACACTGCAATTAGCGCTTCAAAGTAAGGGGTGAGAAATGGCATTAAAAAGAGAAATTCAAGGTGTCGTTTTACAAAAGGCCGGCGATAAGACGGCTACGATTTTGGTTGAGAGACGCGTTATGCACCCAAGATACCACAAATTCGTAAAACGCTTTAAAAAATATATGATTCACGACGAAAAGAACGAAACAAAAGCGGGCGATACGGTCGTAGCTATCGAATGCAGACCGCTAAGCGCGAGAAAATCTTTCCGCTTAAAGACTATTTTAGCGACGGGGGTTGAGTAATGATACAATCTTTTACGAGGCTTACGGTCGCCGACAATAGCGGCGCGAAAGAGCTAATGTGTATTAAGGTTTTGGGCGGCAGCAAGAGAAGATACGCGACGCTTGGCGACGTTATCATCTGCTCGGTCAAAAAGGCGCTTCCAAACGGTAAGATCAAAAAGGGTCAAGTGGTAAAAGCAGTCGTCGTTAGAACTAGAAAAGAGGTTCAAAGAGATAACGGCTCGCTAATCCGCTTCGATGAAAACGCAGCCGTAATCCTAGATAACAAACGCGAGCCTATCGGCACTCGTATTTTTGGACCGGTCGGCCGTGAGGTTAGATACGCTAACTTTATGAAAATAGTTTCGCTTGCTCCGGAGGTTTTATAATGGCTAACGTTAAATTTAAAGTAAAAAAAGGCGATACCGTTAAGATCATCGCAGGCGACGACAAAGGTAAAACAGGTAAAATTTTATCCGTCCTAGCCAAAAAAGGACAAGTCATCGTCGAGGGCTGCAAGGTAGCTAAAAAAGCTATAAAACCTAGCGAAAAGACCCCAAACGGCGGCTTTATCAATAAAGAGATGCCTATTGATATCTCAAACGTTGCAAAAGTTGAGGGCTGAAAATGAATAGATTAAAAGCTAAATATAACGAGGTCGTAAAGCCTGCTTTGGCTAAAGAATTCGATATCAAAAATCCTATGCTAATCCCTACGATCGAAAAGATCGTGATAAGCGTAGGCGCTGGCGAATCGGCTAAAGATCAAAAGCAACTTCAAAACATCGCCGATACTATTTCGCTAATCGCAGGACAAAAAGCCGTAGTTACCGATGCTAAAAAATCGGTTGCTGGCTTTAAAGTGCGCGAAGGTTTTCCTGTCGGCGTAAAAGTAACGCTTAGAAAAGAGAATATGTTTGCGTTTTTAGACAAACTAATCTCTATCGCGCTACCGAGAGTTAAGGACTTTAGAGGCCTTCCAAAAGACGGTTTTGATGGACGCGGAAACTACAACTTCGGCCTTAACGAGCAGCTAATGTTCCCAGAGGTCGAGTATGATAAGATTTTACGCACTCACGGTATGAATATAGTTATAGTCACGACGACAAACAGCGACAAAGAGGCATTCAAATTGCTTGAGCTATTTGGTTTGCCGTTTGCGAAAGGAAAGTAATATGGCGAAAAAATCAATGATAGCAAAGGCTGCCAGAAAGCCTAAATTTGCGGTTCGCGGCTATACGAGATGCCAAATTTGCGGACGCCCGCATTCGGTTTATAAAGATTTTGGAATTTGCCGCGTATGCCTAAGAAAAATGGCTAACGAGGGACTAATCCCGGGTCTAAAAAAAGCAAGCTGGTAAGGAAGAGAAATGTTAAACGACTTAATTTCAGACGGACTAACTCGCATTAGAAACGCCGCAATGAGAAGACTTGAAACTACAAAGCTTCTTCATTCAAACGTCGTCGAGGCTACTTTATCTATCCTTGCGGCTAAAGGCTATATCGAGAGCTACAACGTCGTAGAAGAAGATAAAAAGAAATTTATAAACGTAGTTTTAAAATACGACGAGCACGGTAGAAGCGTGATTAACGAGCTTAAGCGCGTATCAAGCCCGGGTCGCCGCGTTTATAAGGGAAAAGACGAGATCAAGAGATTTAAAAACGGCTACGGAACGATCATCGTTAGCACCAGTAAGGGCGTTTTAAGCAACGAAGACGCTCACAAAGCTGGCGTAGGCGGCGAAATCCTCTGCTCTGTGTGGTAATTGTCCAAAACGCTACGGGGTAGCGTTTTGGATTACCTTGAAATAAAGTTTGAATTGATATGCTTGTTTTTGTAGCAAGACGTCAATTCGACATCATTAGAATGAGGTTTGAAACGATAGGCTTCCCTGATTTCCGGCAGGGGCATAGTTTTTGAATCTTTGAAATGAAATTTGACTCGGTATGTTTTCGTAATTTATAAAATTTACTGAAAACTTCTGCCGTCAAATTTATAAAATTTAAAAACGGAAGCTTAAATTTTAAAAGCTTCCCAAATTTAGCTCGACTTGCAAATTTATCCAAATTTGCGAAAGCTAAATTTAAAAACGACGATGTCAAATTTGACGCCAAATTTTAGGAAATAAATCCAAAAAAGGCTAGTCAAATTTGACGAGAAAATTAAAGTGTTTGAGGCGGTTTTTATCGCTTCGATTCATTTCTATTTTTATGGTATTGCGGTATCCATTCGTAAAAGTAGACATACCCTAGACAAGTAAAAAGGAAAAAAATGTCACGTATAGGAAAACAGCCGATAGCTATTCCAAGCGGAGTAGAAGTCAGCGTAGAAGGCAACGTCCTTAAATTTAAAAAAGGCGCTCATTTAAAAGAGCTTGACACAAAAGGGCACGTAGACGTTAAAGTCGAGGATGCTCACATAGTATTTTCTCCAAAGAGCGATGAGAGACAAGATAGAGCCTACTGGGGCACCTATAGAGCGCTTGCAAACAATATCGTCATCGGCATTACAAAAGGTTTTGTTCGCCAGCTTGAGATCAACGGCGTCGGTTACAAAGCCGCAGCTAAAGGCCAAGTGCTTGAGCTTACTTTAGGATTTTCTCACCCGATAAATCACGAAGTGCCAAAAGGCGTTGAAATCAGTGTAGAGAAAAATATCATAACTATCAAAGGCGACGACAAGCAAGTGGTAGGCCAGATCGCGGCGCAAGTCAGAGCGTACAGACCACCTGAACCATATAAGGGCAAAGGCGTTAAATACGTAGAAGAGCGCATCATCCGCAAAGCCGGTAAGACATCTAAGAAGTAAGGGATAGATAATGACAGCAAATGTATTAAAAAGAAAACTCGCTCTTAGAATCAAGAGAAAAAGAAGAATCAGAGCCAAAATTTCCGGCACTGCGGTATTGCCTAGAATTTCTATCTTCAAATCAAACAGAACTCTTTACGTCCAAGCTATCGATGACGTATCAGCCGTAACTATAGCGGCAGCCGACGGCAGAAAACTAGGCGTAAAAGCAAACAAAGAAGGTGCCGTAACTTTGGCTAAAGAATTTGCAAAAACTCTAAAAGCTAAAAAAGTAGAAACGGCATTATTCGACAGAAACGGCTATTTGTATCACGGAGTTGTAGCGGCTTTTGCAGACGCATTACGTGAAAACGGTATCAAACTATAAGGAAAATCGCTATGGAAAAATATAACAGAGAAGAATTCGAAGAAGTAATGGTTGATATCGGCCGCGTTACAAAGGTCGTAAAAGGCGGTCGTAGATTTAGATTTACGGCTCTTGTCGTAGTAGGAAACAGAAACGGCCTAGTGGGCTTTGGCTTCGGTAAAGCAAAAGAGGTGCCGGACGCTATGAGAAAAGCCGTCGACGACGCGTTTAAAAACATCATCGAGGTAAAAAGAAAAGGCTCGACTATACCTCACGACGTAGAGGTTAAATTTAACGCTAGCCGCGTTTTACTTCGCCCTGCTAGCGAAGGTACGGGCGTGATCGCGGGCGGTAGTGCTCGTCCTATTCTAGAGCTTGCGGGCATCAAGGACATCCTAACAAAATCGCTTGGCTCAAACAACTCGGCAAACGTCGTTCGCGCTACTTTAAAAGCGCTAAGTATGCTTAAAGGCTAAGGAGAAGATATGGGACTAGAAAATTTAAAACCTGCCGAGGGCTCGACTAGACAAATCAAAAGACTAGGTCGCGGTCAAGGTAGCGGTCAAGGTAAAACTGCGGGTAAAGGACATAAAGGTCAAAGAGCTAGAAAAGGCTACAATGAAAAAAGAGGCTTCGAGGGTGGCCAACAACCGCTTCAAAGACGCCTTCCAAAAGTAGGCTTTACTTCTAAATTTGAGAAACCTTACGTAATCAACGTAGAAAAAATCGTTGCGGTAAAAGAGCTAAGCGAGATCACTATCGCTACTATCGCTACCGTACACAAAATTTCAAGCAGCGTTAAGAAAATCAAATTGATCGGAGTGAGCGCGAAAGATTTGGCTTCGAAAATCAAAGACGAGAACGTAACCGTTAGCGGACGTGCGTAATGAATAAGACATTGACCAACAAGATTTTAATCACGTTGGCATTTTTATTTGCTTACAGGATACTGGCATACGTGCCGGTTCCTGGCGTAAACGTCAATGTTATTAAAGAGTTTTTCGACTCAAATTCGGCAAATGCGCTGGGGCTATTTAATATGTTCAGCGGCAAGGCCGCAGAGCGCCTTAGCATCATCTCTCTAGGCATTATGCCATACATCACAGCATCGATTATTATGGAGCTTTTAGCAGCGACTTTTCCAAATTTAGGCAAAATGAAAAAAGAGCGCGACGGCATGCAAAAATATATGCAGATCATCCGCTATGCCACTATTGGTATCACGCTTGTTCAGGCAGTGGGCGTTAGTATGGGGCTTCAGAGCCTTCACGGTAGAGGCGGAGAGGACGCGATAATGATAGATATGAATTTATTTATCGCGATTGCGGCAGCTTCGATGCTAACCGGAACTATGCTTTTGATGTGGATAGGCGAGCAGATCACGCAGCGCGGTATCGGCAACGGCATCAGCCTTATTATCTTCGCTGGTATCGTTAGCGGCATACCTTCAGCCATCGGTGGAACGGTAAATTTGGTAAATACGGGCGAGATGAATTTCCTTGTAGTTATCGTAATTTTGCTTGTTATCTTGGTCACGGTAGGCATAGTTATCTACGTCGAGATGGGCGAGAGACGCGTGCCGGTGAGTTATTCGCGTAAGGTAGTGATGGAAAATCAAAACAAACGCATCATGAACTATATACCTATCAAGGTAAATTTAAGCGGCGTTATTCCTCCGATTTTCGCCAGTGCGATTTTGATGTTCCCAAGCACCATTTTGCAGGCCAGCACAAATCCTTATATCCAAGCTATTCACGATTTTTTAAATCCAAATAGCTATTTTTTCAACTTTTTAACGTTCTTGCTGGTTGTATTTTTTGCATATTTTTACGCTTCGATAGCGTTTAATGCAAAAGATATCAGCGAAAATTTAAAAAGACAGGGCGGATTTATTCCAGGCATTAGACCAGGTGAGGGTACGGCAGGCTATCTAAACGAAGTCGCATCAAGGCTAACATTTAGCGGCGCGATTTACCTCGGACTTATCTCGACGCTGCCTTGGGTGCTCGTTAAAATTATGGGCGTTCCGTTTTATTTCGGCGGCACATCTGTGCTGATCGTAGTTTCTGTTGCGCTTGATACGATGCGAAGGATAGAAGCTCAAATTTATATGAACAAATATCAAACTCTAAGCGCGGTAGGCTTGTAATGGCTATAACCATTATGCAGCCAAACGACATAGAGAAAATGCGAGCGGCGAATAAAATCGTCGCTCAAACCCTCGACTACGTAGAAGGCGCGATCAAGCCTGGCATTTCATTGCTCGAAATAGATAAAATTTGCGAGGATATGATAAGGGCTGCGGGCGCAAAGCCAGCGTTTAAGGGGCTTTACGGCTTTCCAAACGCAGCTTGCATAAGCGTAAACGAAGTAGTCATCCACGGAATCCCGAACGAATACAAACTACAAGAAGGCGACATAGTAAGCGTCGATATCGGCTCAAATTTGAACGGATATTTCGGCGACTCAGCTAGAACTTGGGGCGTGGGTCAAATTTCTCGCGAGGACGAAAAACTGATCGCTTGCGCCAAAGACGCGCTATATTTTGCGATAGATACCGTAAAAGCGGGAATGCACTTTAAAGAGCTTAGTTTTGAAATCGAGAAATTTATAAGAGCTCGCGGATTCGTTCCGTTAACTGGATTTTGCGGTCATGGCATCGGTAGACGCCCGCACGAAGATCCACAAATTTTAAATTATTTAGAAGGCGGCAGTCCAAAATCCGGACCGAAAATCAAAAACGGAATGGTATTTTGCGTGGAGCCGATGATTTGCCAAAAAGACGGCACTCCGGTGATCGGTACCGACAAATGGAAAGTAACCAGCAAAGACGGACTAAGAACCAGCCACTACGAGCACTGCATGGCAGTCGTGAACGGACGTGCGGAGATCTTAAGCCTAGCGTAAAATTTTAAAATTTACAAGTTGTTTGTGCGACTTGTAAATTTTAAAATTTTAATTTGTGGTGAGTTAAAATTTTAATTTCAAACTTCCGCCGATCGGCGAAAGTAAATTTAACAAAAAGGAGTTAAGTGGCTAAAGACGACGTCATAGAGATCGACGGCAACGTCATCGAGGCGCTGCCAAACGCGACGTTTAAGGTCGAGCTCGACAACAAACACGTGATTTTGTGTCATATTGCGGGCAAGATGAGGATGCATTATATAAAAATAATGCCTGGAGACCGCGTAAAGGTGGAACTAACGCCTTACAGTCTGGATAAGGGTAGGATAATTTACCGACATAAGTAAATTAAAAGCTAAATTTAGCTATACTCAGCCCTTTGCGACAAATTGCTGTATGAAGAATTGTTTTCAAAGCCCACCACTTGTTTTGAAAATAGTTGGTTTAAAATTTCGTTAAACCTGATGCAGCCTAAAAGTGGAATAAATTTTTAGGAGACTAGAATGAAAGTTCGTCCTTCTGTAAAGAAGATGTGTGACAAGTGCAAAATTGTCAAGCGCCAAGGCGTAGTTCGCATAATCTGCGAAAATCCAAAACATAAACAAAGACAAGGATAAAGCATGGCACGTATCGCAGGTGTGGATTTACCAAAGAAAAAGAGAATCGAATACGGTTTGACCTATATTTACGGTATCGGTCTTCACAAATCTCGTCAAATTTTGGATGCTACTAAAATTTCTTACGATAAAAGAGTAAACGATCTAACCGAAGACGAAGCTGCGGCTATCCGCAAAGAGATCCAAGAGAACCACGTAGTGGAAGGCGACCTTAGAAAAAGCGTCGCTATGGACATCAAGGCTCTTATGGACCTAGGAAGCTACCGCGGTCTAAGACACAGAAAAGGTCTTCCGGTGCGCGGTCAAAAGACTAAAACAAACGCTAGAACTAGAAAAGGCAAGCGCAAAACAGTCGGCGCTGCGACGAAATAAGGATAAGCGATGGCAAAAAGAAAAGTAGTTAAAAAGAAAATTGTAAGAAAAAGTATCGCTAAAGGTATCGTTTATATAAGCGCAACTTTTAACAACACTATGGTAACAGTTACCGATGAGATGGGAAATGCTATCGCTTGGAGCAGTGCCGGCGGACTAGGCTTTAAAGGAAGTAAAAAATCAACTCCTTACGCAGCCCAACAAGCAGTAGAAGACGCTCTAACTAAAGCAAAAGAACACGGCATAAAAGAAGTAGGTATCAAAGTACAAGGTCCTGGCAGCGGTAGAGAGACCGCAGTCAAGAGCGTAGGCGCGGTAGATGGTATAAAAGTAACATTTTTAAAAGATATAACTCCGCTTCCGCATAATGGTTGCAGACCGCCAAAACGCCGCCGCGTATAATTAGAAATTTAGGAGAATTATTATGGCTAGATATAGAGGACCCGTTGAAAAATTAGAAAGAAGACTCGGCGTTAGTTTGGCGCTAAAGGGCGAACGTCGCTTGGCAGGTAAGAGCGCGCTTGACAAAAGACCTTACGCTCCGGGACAACATGGACAAAGAAGAAGCAAGATAAGCGAATACGGCTTACAGCTTCGCGAAAAACAAAAAGCTAAATTTATGTACGGTATTAGCGAAAAGCAATTCCGCCGCTTATTCCAAGAGGCCGCTCGCCGCGAGGGAAATACCGGTGCGCTTTTGGTTCAGCTTTTAGAGCAAAGATTGGATAACGTAGTTTACAGAATGGGCTTTGCGACGACTCGCCGCTTCGCTCGTCAGCTAGTTACTCACGGACATATTTTAGTAAACGGCAAGAGAGTAGATATTCCTTCTTATAGAGTCCAAGCAGGCGCTAAAGTAGAGGTTATCGAAAAATCTAAAAACAATCCGCAAATCGTTCGCGCAATCGATCTTACGGCGCAAACTGGCATCGTAGCTTGGGTCGACGTCGAAAAAGATAAAAAATTCGGAATTTTCACAAGAACTCCGGAAAGGGAAGAAGTCGTCATTCCTGTCGAGGAAAGATTCATAGTAGAGCTTTATTCGAAATAATAAGGGGTATAACGATGAGAAAAATTACCACATCAGCTTATATGCCTACCGAAATTTCAGTAGAGAGTATAAGCGAGAATGTCGCCAGAATAACCGCGTATCCGTTTGAGACGGGCTATGCGGTCACTTTGGCTCATCCGCTAAGACGACTTTTATATAGCAGCACGGTTGGATTTGCGGCTACGGGCGTCAAGATAGAGGGCGTATCTCACGAATTTGATTCGATGAGAGGCATGCTCGAGGACGTA
Organism: uncultured Campylobacter sp.; assembly: GCA_963526085.1. GTDB lineage: Bacteria > Campylobacterota > Campylobacteria > Campylobacterales > Campylobacteraceae > Campylobacter_A. Next base: position 24,909 of record CAURMS010000001.1, read on the forward strand.
GCGCAGTTTATTATAAATTTAAAAAACATCCGTTTTAAGCTAAAAAACGAGTCTGAGCGCGAGGTGGTTGAGTATTCGTTTAAGGGTCCAAAAGAGATAAAAGCCGGTGATCTAAAAAGCGATGTCGTAGATATCGTAAATCCGGACGCTTATCTTGCAACCATAAACGAG
>CAURMS010000002.1:0-24395 GCA_963526085.1 uncultured Campylobacter sp.
CATCCTGATGCGTCGTCCCATCTTTCGCCTGCTCCAGTTTCGGATCGGATCGCTAGCTAGCTTGGAGTTTGGCACAAATATAAGGGCGTTGTCAAAGGTTCGTACGGTCGTTTTCCTAAGTCCGATCTCCACGACCGTTCCCTCGATGTCGCCGCACACGATCCAGTCGCCCTGAGAAAACGAATTATCAAAGAGCAGCATAACGGAAGCAAAGAAATTCGCCAAAATATCCTTAGTCGCAAGAGCCACCGCAAGGCCGCCGATACCAAGAGATGCGATGATGGCGCTAACGTTAAATCCGAGCTTGCTAAGCACGATAAGCAGCGCGATAACGAAGATGATGAAATAGATGATCTTTAGGATCAAATTTATCACCTCTTTGCGCCCGCTTTTTTTGGTAAGCTCATTGATGAGCACCATGCCGTAGCCGTTTAGTACGCTAAGTATGAGCCAAGTAACGGCGATAACGAAAGTGATCGCTAGGAAATTTGCGAATTTTATCGGCATCGGAGCGGGATAATATGCGATCGAGACGCATATATCTATCGCGTATGCGATAAGGGTGAGTAGCATCGGGCGTTTAATGATTTCTACGATGCGCCCTTTTGTCTGTCTATCCGAGTCGTGCTTGACGAAAAATTTCATCAAAGCCCACAGCGTGAGCCTGCTAAGTAGCGTCGTAAACGAGACGAAAAATAAAAATACGACGAATATGATTGCCGCCTTGCCGACGTTAAATTTGCTCGTAAACGATACCTTTTCGTTGATAAAATCGATCGCCGTTTTTAAATTTAGCTCCGAGATGATGTAGTTTGACGTGAGTAGCTCGGCGTTATCGCGCAGGTAGTGGAGTATCTCTTCAAGCGTCTTTTTGTGCGCTTCTAGCGCCTCTAGTTCGCTTTTGTGCGCAGCGAGCGCTTCTTCGTTTAGACTATCCTTAAACTCCTTAAACTGCGCGTAAAACTCCGTCTGAAAGCTAAGTAGCGTCTCCTCGACGGCGAGCCTTACGTCCACGGCTTTGCCGCCTTCTTTAAAGATATTTTCCAAATTTAAAAGCGAGGAGTAAAACAGCCCGTCAAGCCGCATACGCTCGAACTCCAGCTTATCTTTTACGTATAAATTTTGATTGTCCGAGTTTTTTAGCCGTTTGATTTTTGATTCCAAATTTTGCATTTCGTGCTTAAATTTCTGCACCTGCTCCTCGTCGATTTCGATTTGCATGATGAGGTAGGGGATCTGCTCGATTAGCTTTTCTTTTTTCTCCGAGACGGTTTTAAAAAGCACGTTTTTATCGGCGGTTTCGTTATTTTCGGCGGATTGGGCCTTGATAACGGCGATCTGCGCGTTTGCTTCGTTGATTTGATTTACGACGCTTAGAATGTCTGTCGCGTTTAGGTCGTCGATTTTGGTATTTGCGAGTAAATTTAAGCCAAAGCACAGCGCAAAAACGGCGACTAAAATTTTTCTCATTTCTCGACTCCTAGCAGTTTAAAGCTCTTCGTCGCGAAGTTGTAGTTGTAGATTTCGCCCGTTTCTATTATGTAGTGCCAAGCGTAAATTTTTAGCTCCTCGTCTTTAAATTTAGCCTTGACGTCGGGGTAGCTCAGTAAATTTTCAAACGAATTTACGAGGCTTAAGCGCTCGGTTAGCCACTCTCTTTTTGCGATATTGTCGCCGAAAAGCTTTTGCACGCGCTTTTTTACCGGCTCAAGTAGATCAAGCCAGCGCTTAACGTTTGGCGTTTTGCTAAATTTAGCCTCGTCCATCCATAAAGCCGCACAGCCGCCGCAGTTGCTATGTCCGCAGATGATGACGTTTTGCACGTTTAGCGTTTGCAAGGCGTACTCGATCGCCGACGTCGTAGCCAAAAACTCCTCGCTTTTGCGGTACGGAGGCACGATGTTTGCGATATTTCGCACGACGACTAGGTCGCCTGGCATCGTGTTTGTTATGAGGCTAGGCACGACGCGCGAGTCGATGCAGCCTACAAAAAGAGTGTGCGGCGTCTGCTTCTCACCTAGGCTCTCAAAAAGCTCCTTGTGCTCTAAAAAATCTTCTTCCATAAATTTGACGGCGCCGTCTAAAATTTCTTGCATTATATTTTCCCGATAATTTTTTAAAATATTATATCAAAAACGTTTCAAACTTCGTCAAAAAATTTTAAATTGCTTTTCGCGCGTCAAATTCAGCGATCTTTTATATTTTATTTACCTATTTTTGGCTAAATTTGCGTCAAAATTTAAAAAAGGAGAAAAAATGAGTTTATATGACAGAAACTATGCAAACTCAAGAGAGCACGAGGTTGCGAGCGAGTATTCGCAAAGTGCACTTAGCACGTTTATCAAGCAAACCTATCAGCTTTTCGCAGCTTCGCTTTTAGCAGCCAGCGTCGGAGCTTACGTGGGGCTTTACAGCTCGCTAGGAGCTACGGTAGCGGGCAACTACTGGCTATTTGTGATACTTGAGCTAGGACTTTTGGTCGGTTTAATGTTTGCTAAACGCAAAGCGGGCTTAAATTTAATCCTGCTTTTTGCCTTTACTTTCGTTAGCGGACTTACGCTTACGCCTATTTTAGGACGCACTTTTGCGATGCCCGGAGGCGCAGCGATAGTGGCTCAGGCCTTTACGCTTACGACGGTGGCATTTGGCGGACTTAGCGTATTTGCTATGAACACCAAACGCGACTTTACCGCGATGGGCAAGATGCTTTTTATCACGCTTATCGTTTTGCTCGTGGCTGCGATCATAAATATATTTTTCCACAGCCCGGTTTTACAGCTTGCGATCGCTAGCGTGGGCGCGGTTTTATTTAGCGCGTATATCCTTTACGATACGCAAAATATCATCCGCGGCAACTACGAAACTCCGATCGAGGGCGCAGTCGCTCTTTATCTTGATTTCGTAAATTTGTTCGTTTCTTTACTTCAAATTTTAGGCATTTTTAGTAGAGATGACTAACGAAGAGCGGCTCTACCGCGTAATAGACGCAAATTTAAACCGCTTAAAAGAAGGGCTTAGAGTCGTTGAGGACGTCAGACGTTACGGCTTTGACGACCTAGCCCTCGCTAAAAAAATAAAAACCCTCCGCCACAAAGCAAAAATCCCGCAAAAAGAATTCTTAAAATTTCGCGACGCCGCAAACGACGTGCTAAAACCGAGCCTAAAAGAGGAGCAAATTCGCCTAAATTTGGACGATTTGCAGACCGCCAACATCAAACGCGCGCAAGAAAGCGCAAGGGTTTTAGAAGAGTGTTTTAAGCTCATCGACGTTAAAATTTCCGAGATTTTTAAGACCGTGCGCTACGAACTTTATGAGATAGAAAAAGAAATTTAACCCAAATTCAAAACTTTTTTAGTATAATCGCGACTAATTTTGAAAATTTAAAAGGATTTTTATGGATTCGCTTTTTTTAGTATTGCAGTTTATTTTCGCGGTAGTTTTGACGATCGCCGTTTTGCTTCAGAAAAGCTCCTCTATCGGCCTAGGCGCGTATAGCGGTAGCAACGAAAGCCTATTTGGCGCAAAAGGACCGGCTGGATTTTTGGCTAAATTTACCTTCGTCGTGGGTGTTTTATTTATCCTAAACACCCTAGCACTAAGCTACGTTTATAACACGCAAAGCAGCAAATCTCTAATAGATAGCGTCGATACTTCGTCGCTACCTGCAGCTCCTGAGGCAGTCGCTCCGCAAGCTCCTAATGCTCCTGCAGCCCCTGCGGCTCCTGCGGCTCCGGCAAGCGAGCAAAAATAAGGAGCGTCAATGAAAAAATTAGTTTCCGCGCTCGCATTTTTCGCGGCGGCACAGTTTGCGTTTGCAGACGCGCATATCTTTAACTATCACAGATTTGACGACGACAGACACCCGAGCACCAACGTCTCTATTAAAAATTTACGCGAGCAGTTTGATTATTTTAAAGAAAAAGGCTACGAGGTCATCCCGCTTTCAAAGCTCGTGGACGCGATAAAAAACGGCGAGCCGGTATCTGACAACTGGGTAGTTTTAACGGTAGACGACGGCTACAAAAGCTTTTACGAAAAAGGCTTACCGGTATTTTTAGAGTACGGATATCCGTTTGCGCTGATGATCTACGTCGAGGCCACCGCGCGAAAATACGGCGACTTTATGACCTTTGAGCAGATCAAAGAGATGGAAAAATACGGCGAAGTCGGCTATCACTCCTACGGTCACCTACATATGGTCGGGCTTAACGAAGAGAAACTAAAAAACGACTTTGAGGACGGCATAAGCAAATTTGAAAAAAATATGGGCTACAAACCCCGATATTTCGCCTATCCCTTCGGCGAATATAACGACAGGGTGCGCGACGTCGCGATAGAACACGGCATAGAAGTGATACTCAGCCAAAACTCGGGCGCAGTCGCGGCAGATAGCGATCTACACGAGCTAGATAGGATCCCTGCGATGAACGGCACGCATCTGCCGTCCGCGCTTGCTAGTAAATTTCTAAAAGCCGAATGGATACTTCCGCAAGACTATCCGAAGGATAATAAGATTAGCGAACTTATCATCAAAACCGACGAGAACGCGACGCATGGCTACTTCTCAATGACAGGGCAAAAAACAAAAAAAGTTAAGCTCGAAAACGGACAGATGACGCTTAAATTTAACAAGCCAATCGACCGCTATAAAGTAAGAATGAGCCTTAAAGTAAACGGAAAAACGACGACAAAAATTTTAGTAAAGGATATAAATGCTGAATGAGATTTACAAAAAGCAAAAAGAGCATAGCGACAAGTGTATCGAGGGCCTAAAACGCGACTTCAGCACGCTTCGCACAGGCAAGGTAAATATAAGCATAGTCGATAATATTTACGTGGATTATTACGGTAGCCAAACTCCGCTAAATCAAGTAGCCACCGTACTAACGAGCGATGCTAGCACCATAAGCATTACGCCGTGGGAAAAACCGATGCTAAAAACTATCACTGCGGCCATCTCTGCTGCAAATATCGGCGTAAATCCGAACAACGACGGCGAGAGCGTGAAGCTATTTTTCCCTCCGATGACGGTTGAGCAACGCCAAGAAAACGCAAAGCACGCTAAGGCATTTGGCGAAAAAGCCAAAGTCAGCATCAGAAACATCAGAAAAGACGCTAACGACGAGGTAAAAAAGCTAGAAAAAGATAAAACAATCACCGAAGATGAGAGCAAAAAAGGACAAGACGAAGTCCAAAAGATCACCGACAACTACACCTCAAAGATCGACTCGCTCGTAAAAGAAAAAGAGAGCGAACTTCTAAAAGTTTAAAATTTGCATACGGCTCGTTAAATTTAATGAGCCGCTTTTTTATAAAAACCCACCGCTATTTCGCGTTTAGCATAAATTTTAATCCGCTTTTGCTACACCCAAGAACGCGTTTATCTATTTTGTCCAAATTTTAAATTTATCACGCCATACTCGCTTTTACCAAAATTTACATCCAAATTTAAAATTGCTAGCCGTTTTTGCTCGGCAGAGGTATATAATAACGTAAAATCGCAAGCCGCCAAAAGCTCAAAAAATAGTAGCTTAAGCGCGCTTAGGGTAAAATTCGCTCAAATTTTACAAAGGAAAAACGATGGATTTAGAGAAAATTTACAAGGATGCGGGCGCGTATTTGCAGGGTCATTTTTTGCTTAGCAGCGGCAACCACTCGCAGTTTTATCTGCAAAGCGCCAAAGTACTCGAGGATCCTCAGTTAGCCGGCGCTCTAGCAGACGAGCTGGCCGCCGTCATCGAAAAATCGGGCGTAGAGTTTGATAGCGTCTGTTCGCCTGCTCTAGGCGGCATTTTGGCGGGCTACGAGCTAGCTCGCGCGGCAAAAAAGCGCTTTATCTTTACCGAGCGAGTCGAGCGCGTGATGAGCCTACGACGCGGCTTTGAGGTGAGAGAGGGTGAACGATTTATCGTTTGCGAGGATATCATCACCACGGGCGGATCGGCGCTGGAGGCTACGCGCGTGATCGAGAGCCTAGGCGGAAAGGTCGTGGCATTTGCCGCACTTGCCAATCGCGGCTTTTGCAAGGTCGCAAATTTAGAGGGCAGCGACGCTAAAGCTAGCGCCAAACTACCCGCCGACAAGCCGTTTTTCGCGCTTGGAAACTTTGAGTTTGAGATTTACGAACCTACAAACTGCCCTCTTTGCGCCGACGGAAGCAAGGCGATAAAGCCCGGCAGCAGAGGCAACTAAATTTACTAAATTTCTCGGCTTTATTTTATTTAGTCGCGTAAATTTAGACGGCATTTGCAAGTGTCAAACAAAAAATCAAATCGCCGTGCGGCATCTCGGGCGATAAAAATTTAAAGCCCGCCGCTGGGTTTCGTATGTTGCGGGCGGAGCGTTCCGAATTTGCATTGCTGTCTTGCACTTTTAGCGGCAAGTTGGCTTTAAGCAAATTTACGCCTGCTAAAACAGGGCGAAAGCGTAGTCTAAAATTTATAAATTTAAAAGCGATATATAAGTTTGGCGCGAGATAAGGTGCCGCAAATTTTATCCGCGCTTTATGCTGCCTGATAAGCGACGAAGGGTTGGCGACAAATCAAACGCAAGTGGGTTTGATGAAAAAATGCGCGAAACGAAAATTTCATCGATCATCGCGAACAGGCGCGCAACCAAAAACAGACGAACGAGGCGGAACCCATAAAGATTGCGCCACGCCTAAAAAATACATAATCAGGCGACAAACAAAGCTCCGTTTATTAGCCGAGCAAGATCGGCCGGATAAGGCGGCGCCAAGCGGCGGGTGCGCAGAAACGAGCCGTAAATTTACCGCATCGAAGCGACGGCGCGTAAAAAGTAAAATGCTACAACAAAGTAGAGGCGCATAAATTTGGGCGGTAGTAAGCGAATCTGACGCTCAAAATCCAAAACGAGCGCTCAAAATAAAGCATAAAAAGGAATAAATTTGGCAAAACAAAAAGCGCAGCTAGCCGGCATCGGCGCGCGAGTAAAGGCCTTTATCACCGATCTTTTTTTGATCGGGATGCCGATATACTACCTCACGACCTATGTTTTTTTGGACGGCAAAGACGACTTTTTGCACAACCAAGCCGCGATATTCGGGGCAAATCTCGCAGTCGCTCTCATCTGCTGCGCCTTTTTTGCGATCAAAGCCCAGACGCCCGGCTACCGTTCGCAAAATATCTACCTCATCGACCTACGCAGCGGCCGCAAACTCGGCTTCGCACGTGTTTTACTCCGTTACATCTGTTTTTTGCTCTCAGGAGTTAGCGTGGTCGGACTTTGCCTCTGCTTTTTTCGCAAGGACGCGCTAAATTTACACGATCTGCTCACGCATTCGGCCGCCGTCTGCAAAAAAGCCGAGTAAATTTAGCTCGCCTTTTGGCAAATTTGAGCCCAAAATTGACGACAATTATTTCGGTGCGACCCGCCCTGCTCCGCTAAAGCTCAAATTTGATCTAGCACTTTCGCGGTGCGGGTTTTGCAGACTAGCTTCGCATCCCGTCCCCGCAGCAAATTTAACCCGCTCCCCGCCTCGTCAAATTTAAATCTTTAAACCAAATTTCGTTACAATCGCCCCGACAAGGAAAAATATGCAAAAAATAATGGGATTTACGAGAACGCGGGAAAACGCGGAGAAAAAAGGCGCGCTGATACCTAGCGACTTCACGCACGCGGCCATCATCGGAGAGACCGGCAGTGGCAAGACGACGGCGATGATATATCCAAATCTGCTTGACCGCATGCAAAACGGCTATGCGGTGTTTGCAGTGGATTATAAAGGCGGCGAGAGCGCCAAGATCAAGGCTCTAGCACGCAGAGCGGGCCGCCTAAAAGACGTCGTGAGCGTGGGCGCGAGGCTAGACGCGCCGATAAATCTCATCGCCTCGATGAAGCCGCGAGACTTTAAAAACTGCGTGAAAAAACCGATGGAATCAAGAGAGAAGTTTTGGGAGGAGTTTGGCTCGAGCATCGCGACGGAGTTTTTTAAGGTGCTAAAGGCACTTAAAATTTTCGCCAAAAAAATCACGCCGCTAAACGACTACTACACGGACGCCTTTTACGCCGACGTGCGCACGCTCGCGCGGGACTTTACCTTTGACGTCGCTACGATACTGCGCCTCTCGCAAGACCTAGAAAAGATGCTCGAGTTTAAAGACGCGCTGAGCCTCATCTGCGACAATCTCGACTCCTTGACGCTAAATTTTACCCGCGAGACGATAATGATAAACCGCGCGTTTTTGGCCACCGCGGACGAGTTTTTGGACGCGACGAGCCGCTACAAGGACATCGGCGACGAGCGCACGAGGGATGATTTTCGCAACTACTCGATGATGATGTCGCCGTTTCTGGGTCTCATGAACGACGACTCGCTAAACGGCGACGGCGAGGGCGCTACGGGCGACGCGAGTATCGCAGGGCTACTAAATGGCGGCAAGATCGTGATATTTAACGCCGCAAGCTGCGACAAAAGCGCGCTAAGCTTCCTGTTAAACAGCTTCCTGCCCGAGCTTTTAAAGCGCGTAACGATGAAGCAAAAAAGGCCTATTAGTCTATTTCTCGACGAGTCGGCAAAGCTGCTGAGCGAAAACACCGAGCTAAACGAAGAGATCCTGCGCGAGTGCGAGGTGGAGCTGGTGCTGGCGTTTCAAAACGAGTTTTTACTCAAACGCGCGATCGGCGGCACGGCGTACGAGGCGCTGATGGGCAACCTTACCAATCGCTACTTCATGCGCAACAAGGACGTCGTGAGACTGGGCGGCAGCGAGGTGGACTGCTCGACGCTGGAGAAATTCGAGTGCGTGCTGGATGGCGACAAGATCGCGCTGGAGCCGATTTTCATCGACGAGGCGGAGTGCCTGCAAGCGCAGCTAGAGTTTGAGCGCGAGAACCGCCTGCACGAGCGACTGCTGGGCAAAATCTACGAAAACCGCGTGATAGAGTTTGACGAGGAGCTCGTGGACGACGGCAAAATCTGGGTGCGCGACATAGATACTGGCGAGCGAGAGTGCGTGTTTTTCAGCGACGAGGTGCTGGATATCCGCCCGCAAGATATCTATAAACGCCCGCCAAATACAGGCGGCTACAACATCTCGCTCGAAGACGGTACGGACGACGCGTAGATAAGTTTTAGGTAAATTTGACGGCAGCCGACGGGGCTTGCGAATTAAATTTGACTGAAAAAGCGAGCAAATTTGAGCGCAAATTTGGGTCAAATTTGGAAGACGGCGTAAATTTAAACGGCATGAGTTAAATTTGTCGCCGTTATCTGTATCCAAATTTAACGAGCAAGCTGAAAAACCGCGCGTCGGCAGTTAAATTTAACAAAACTGTTCCCAAATTTAACAAGCAAGTTTAGCGGTCAAATTTGGGCCAAACCTCTGCACTATTGCACTCAAATTTGACCAAATTTATGCTTCGACCGCAACCCAAATTTAGATCAAATTTAATCCGTCCGCCCAGACTCAAATTTGACCCAATCAACCAAAACCGCTTGAGATAAATTTAAAATTTAACCCCGTGATTTAGCAGTTTTCTCACGCCTAGATTCGTGTCGATGCCGGTGATTATGGCGTTGTAGATGTATTCTTTGCCTTGCTGGATGGCACTCTCTAGGCTCTCGCCGCGAGCGAGCAGGCAGGCTAGCGAGCTAGAAAACGTGCAGCCGGCACCTATGATAACGAGCGGATCGGCTAGCGGCGTCTCAAAGTTTTGCACGCTACCGTCCTTGCGGTAGAGCGTGTCGATGCTCTTGCCCGCGACGATGTGTTTTTTCACGATCACGTCGCACGGTAGATTCGTAAAATCATCGCCGAAAAGCACGTCGGCTTCGCGCAGGTTCGGCGTCGTAACGGCGGCAAATTTCATCAGCTCTTTTAGCCTCTCAATGGCGCTATCTTTGATCAGTTTGTGGCCCATTTTCGAGACACAGACGGGATCTAGCACAACCGGAGCGGAGTTTTTTTCTAAAAAACCCTGCACGACGTCCATGATAGGCTCGTTAAAGAGCATGCCGATTTTAACGGCATCGAAGCTAAACTCCGCCGCGAGCATCTCTAGCTGATCGGCGATAAAGGATGGATCTAGCGAGACGATGTTTTTGATCTTGTCCGTGTTTTCGGCCGTTAGCGCCGTGACCGCAGTCGCGCTATAGCAACCAAAGTGCGCGCACGCCTTGATATCGGCCTGCAGTCCTGCGCCGCCGTTGCTGCATGAGCCTGCGATGATGAGGATTTTTTTCATTTTTTGCCTTTTTTTGTTTTTAAAAGCCGTATTATAAACGACATTGCATTAACGACGCGTTAAACGCTAAATTTTATAAAATTTTAAAGCCGTTTGCACTACAATTTCTATAAAGATTATCAAAATAAAAAGGAAAAGTCATATGGAAAAGATCGAATTTGAGGGTACGATCTCCGAGACGCTGCTCATAAATTTATACTTTAAAAGTAAGGAAAACCAAGAAACGACGCCCATACTAAAAGACGAATTTTCAGGCGACGTCGTGAGCAAGATAGATTATGATTTCGCCAAATTTGACAGCTCGACGCTAAGCAGGGTCGGCACGGTGATACGAGCGAGGTTTTTTGACGACTGCATACTTAAATTTACCCGCGAGCACCCGACCGCCGTCATCGTTCAAGTAGGCGCCGGGCTTGATACTAGGCCTTTGCGGCTGGCTCCACTCTGCCCAGAGGCGACCTTTTATGACCTTGATTTGCCGGACGTCATCGCGCTTCGCGATAAGCTCGTACCCAAAGCGCCGCAAAACTACAGCCTAGCGTGCTCGATGCTAGAAACCGCATGGATGGACGATCTAGCAAAAAAGCACGCGGGCGCGAAGTTTGTTTTCGTGCTAGAGGGCGTGGCGATGTATTTTGAAAAGGCTGCATTTCGGGAGTTTGTGCTAAATTTGAGCGAGCGGTTCGAGGGGCTTTTGCTCACTGATTTGATAAATAAATTTGCCGCGAGATCAAACACGCGCAAGCACGACGTGCTCAAATTTATGAAAGGAGACGTGAAATTTAAGATGAGCGTAGAGGGCGCGAACGAGGTCGAGGCGTGGGATAAAGAACGTATCAAGTGCCTAGAAATCGGCACCATGACAAATATGTACAAACACCGCTGGGGGCTTATCGCGCGTATGCTTAGCCACATAAAGCCGTTTCGCGAGGCGTGCAGAATGTTTGTTTTTGCTCTGGGCAAGCGCGGGTAAATTCGCTCAAATTTAAGCCAAATTTGACGGCAAATTTGACTGATCTGCGTCCCAACCTGCACCTTTATGACGCTAAAACGCTATGCGCGCTAAATTTAACGCCTCCATCAAACGCGCTCAAACTCAAATATAAGTTTGCGCTTATTAAATTTTAGCTATAATCCAGGCTTCATAGATGGGTGTCCGAGCGGTTGAAGGAGCACGCCTGGAACGCGTGTAAAGTGCAAGCTTTCGAGGGTTCGAATCCCTTCCCATCTGCCACCACTTCAAGAAACACACAGAAAACCCGCGCAAGTTACAGCAATAAAATCACGATTTTAACAATATTTTAAAGCATTTTTACATAAACTTACGGCAATAAAAAGCAGCTACAAGAAACTAACAGCGGCGATTTTTTGCTGACTATTTAGCTGACCGCCTAAAATATAGTTAAAATCGATCGCTACTAGCCAGCCAGAAATTACGCAATTCTCAAAAATGAATATAGCGCAAGATTTATGTTTCATGTAAAGAGATGTCTTTTAAGACAGTTAATAAATTTCTACAGTATGGGCAAATAAAAATGATAATACTGATGAGATGTCTTAAAAACAGACTGTCATTAGATTGATTTTGTTAACCATCACCGTATTATATTTACTTTGTAATAAAACGCACGATTTACCTGCGACTAAATTTGCCAAAAAACTGCTTTGACTTTTTGCCGTAGGGCTGTTTGAGCTCGGATGCGTCGATGCCGAAAAGCCTTACTTTGATTTGCTGTTTATTTTGAAGAACCGTGATCGTGTCGCCGTCGTGAATAGAGACGACTTTATTTTGTTCGGCAATTAGCGAGATTGGAAGTGTTGGTATTAATAGTAGACGTATTGTTAGTTGTTTTATGTTCATATGGGTGATAGAAATACCAAGCGAGGGCAGTAAGCAGAATAATAAGCGGCATAATGATATTAAATAAATTCAATGGTTTGAATTTGGAGCTTTCGTCGTCTCTGCCGTAATGTATCCGCATAATAAAAGAGAATAAAAAATTTAGGGTATTGACGATAAAAATAGCTATAAGAGAGACTACTGCAACTAATCTGTAAATGCTCGCTTTGTCTATGTTTTGTAAAACGGAAGTAGAAAAAGCAAGACTGCTTACAAAAGCGAGGACGATAGAGGCAAATATGCCTAGGATGGTAATATAATTCTTTTGCATATCCTCAGCATTTTTCTTTATGTCGTTTGTTTGTCTCGTAAGATCATTAACCTTATTATCCGCTTCTTGTATTTTTGCGTTGGTACCTTGTATCTTAGGGAGTAGGTATCTTAGCCTAACTAATTCTAAATTTAAGTGATCGCACAGCTTAAAAACACTCTTTTTTGCTTCACTATTAGGCATCTCTTCAAGAATTGCTTTTATGCGGTTTACCATGGTATCCAATTGCGAATAATCGGCCCCGGTTATATTAAATAAATACATCGTTACGTCAGAATATCTATGCCGGAACTCTGGATTATTATAAATCTTCAATAGCTCCTCTTTTAATGCGTTATTGCTTATATTTGTATCGCATAGTTTTTCTAAAAAAACTTCTATCGGGTCGTCATCTTTTTTAGGGAGTTCAGGAGGGGCGGCGTCTTCTTGTTTTATAAAAACCTCCGATGCCTCAACGACATCGGATGGTTTACGATTATTCTTTCTCATTCTTTATATTTTGCGCATATTCTCTTAGTAGCTCATTTGGAATTTTTTGATGATTGCCTGCCCCATTGCGATATACTTTACTCCACGGGGTGTTGTCTCTATGACTATACTCTACTAATGCCCACGCATCTATTTTTGCTAAATGGTCGATATTGTTTATAATCGCATTTTTATACTCTTCAGGTAAATCGTTTTCCGGCTCTTGTCTAATTCTTATCGAGCTAGCCGCGAAAAAAGAGTATTTATCGTAAACTTCTTTTTGAACCGGCCCATATTGCCAAGCTTCAAAATCTTCATCGATTAATTTTTTATCAAAATTGATTAAGAAATTTATATCTAAAAAGTAAAGCATTTTTTGAAGCTTTAAATTGCTAACCGGCATATCTAAATCAATACATCTGTTGATTACGTGCGCTGCCAAATCCATCGCTTTCATTTTTTGCTCCTTTCGATAAAAAATCAATGAAATTATATTAAATTTTTTAAGACATTTTGTGTCTAATTTTATGGTTTAAAAATATAAAATTTTAAAAGAACTGTTAAAAAATCGTGAATTATATCAAAAAAATAACTATTTTTATACGTATTTTAGCAAAAAATACGCAAAATAATACTAAATTTTAAAAACTAATTTGCCAAAAGAGGCTTCGACGATACGTATTTTCGCAAGTCGCGCTAAAACCTCTTTGAATTTATAGAGTAGCTACCGACGACACGTCCAAGAATTTCGATAGCTAAATCCTATCCTTAATAATAATTTTACTCCAAAACCCATAGATGAAGCTAATTACATAATAACTAAAGCAAAAATGCAACTTCATAAAAATAGTCGGCAAGTTTGATATTAAAGGCAACGACATACCAAAACACATTTATTACTCCCGCGGTACCGACTATAACCAGCAATATCATGAAATTTCACCCGTGTTTTAGGCCTTTTTCTAGCGTAGAGGCGATGGATAGGGCGCTTATTGGCCATTGGAACGGGAGGATAAATCCCTGCGACACGGTCTATAACATGGGCGATATTAGCTTTCATAAGGATATGGGGACAAATATATCCATCTTTAGCAAGCTAAACGGCAAGCATGTCCTAGTGCTAGGCAATCACGATGAAGCGATAAAAAAGCATAAAGACGAGTTACTAGCTATGAAAAAACAAGACGGCAACGCGCTGTTTGATGAAATTTGCGAGTACAAAGAGATAACGGTGCAGCAGGGGCAGGATAAATTTCGCCTCGTGCTCTTTCACTATCCGCTAGCCGAATGGAACGCAGGTCACCACGGCTCTATCCAGCTCTACGGCCACATCCACGCAAATATCGCAAACGTAAAAGGCAAGGCGCTAAACGTCGGCTACGACCTGCACGGCAAGATTTTGAGCTTCGAGGAAATTTACGATTTCGTTAAAGACCTGCCGCCGTTTGAACATAGCAAACACAGGATGTTTAGCGAAGAAGATAGCGTAGAGAGTAGAAGCGCAAGGATAAAAGAGGTTTTAGAAAAGCTAAATTTTGACTGACCTTAGTCAAATTTGCGCTTTAAATTTACAAAGCGAATTTGGGCCGCAAATCTCAAATTTGAGCCCAAATTTAACTACTTTTATAAAAACATCACAAACAAAAACACGCCCAAAATCATGCGGTAGATAACAAACGGCAGCATGCTCGCACGCGCGATCAGCGCCATAAACAGCCGAACGCAAAGATACGCGCTAAGACCGCTAACCGCCGCGCCGATAGCAAGGTCGCTCCAAGGCAGCGCGTCCGGGGTTTTTAGCAGCTTTACCGCCTCAAGGCCGCCTGCTAGCACGATAACCGGGATCGAGAGCAAAAACGAGAAATTCGCGCTTGCGCTGTGACTAAAGCCAAGCATCAGCGCCGCCGTCATCGTCACGCCCGAGCGCGAAACGCCAGGTATCAGCGCGATCGCCTGCGCTAGACCTATGATTAGAGCGAGCTTGATCGTCATTTCGTATTCGGTTTTTAGGCCTGATTTTTTGTCTGAAAAATAGAGCGCGATACCAAAGATTATCGTCATCGCTGCTATCACGAGCCCGTTTCTAGTGTACTGCTCGATGGCGTCGTTAAACGCTAGGCCAAAAAGCCCCACAGGCACGGTCGCAAAGCCGACCGACCATACGAGCGTGCTATCGCCGACCTTCTCGTGCCGCGCGATAGATGCGAAAAAATCGCGCACGAGCCCCGCAAGTCTATCTTTAAAATAAAAAAGTATCGCCGCTAGTGTGCCTACGTGAACGGCCACATCAAAGGCTAGCCCCTGATCCTCCCAGCCAAGTAGCTTTGGCACCAGCACAAGGTGAGCTGAGCTAGAGATCGGTAAAAACTCGCTGATGCCCTGAACTAGGGCCAAAACGATGATATGCGAAAGCTCCATCACGCGGCCTTTTGGTTAAATTTAAACGAATTTTGTGCGCTAAATTTGATTTTATCTTTAGCGTAATTTTGCTCATTCACGCCTTTTTGAGCGTCAAATTTAGCCGCGCCGCGAGCTAAATTTAATATGAAATTTTCGTCGGCGAATCGCCCTGCCTTTTGCCTATATCTTTGCAATCTTTTCCCTTTTTTAAATTTGATTTTGCCGCGAGCAAACCACGTAAATTTGATGCGGGTCTCGCCCGGCATGAGTTCTCAAAAGTTCTCAAATTTGACGCCTCCAGCTCAAGCTAAAACCGTCAAATTTAAAGCTAGATTTTACTTCGCCGCTTCCTGTGCAAATTCCGCAATCTTTTCAGGCGTGAAGCCAAAGTATTCAAACAATGCGCCCGCCTTGCCGCTCTCGCCAAAGCTCTTCATCGAGTAGATCTCGTCAGCAAATTTATACCACTCCAGCGCGCTTGCGGCTTCGACGGCGATGACCTTGGTCGCTGGATCTATGATCTGCTCTACGTACTCGCGCGGCTGCTCGCAAAGTAGATCAAAACACGGCGCGGAGACGACGTTCGCGCCGACACCGCGAGCGGCTAAAATTTCAGCCGCCTTGACGCAAAGCTCCACTTCGCTGCCACTGGCTATTAGCGTGATTTTGGCGTTTTGCGCGCGTTTTAGTAGATACGCGCCGTTTTCTACGCCGCCTAATTCGCCTTTTTCAAGCGGAGCGAGGCCTTGACGGCTAAGCACGAAGGCGCTTGGAGCGCGTAAATTTAACGCCGCCTTCCAGCAAAGCGCGTTTTCGTTGCCGTCGGCCGGGCGGAACGTGTAGAAATTTGGCATCGCGCGTAGCGTGCTAAGCTGCTCGATAGGCTGGTGCGTCGGGCCATCCTCACCAACGCCGATGCTGTCGTGCGTAAAGATAAAAAAGTGCCTGATGCTCATCAGCGAGGCGATGCGCGCGGACGGCTTTAGGTAGTCGCTAAAGATAAAAAACGTCGCGCTAAACGGCAAGAAAAGCCCGTATCTAGCGACCGCGTTGTTTATCGCGGCCATGGCGTGCTCGCGGATGCCGTAGTGGATGTTGCGTCCGTTAGGGAAGTCGCCCATGCCTTTTAGCTCGGTTTTGTTCGACGGAGCCAGATCCGCACTACCACCGATGAAGCCAGGTAGAGCCCGCGCGATCTCGTTCATGATGATGCCGTTACTGTCGCGCGTGGCTAGCTTTTTACCGCTAAAATCAGGGAAATTTATCTTGCTAAAGTCAGGATTTAGCAGCGCGTTTAGCATATTTTTGCTTTCACCGCTTAAATTTTGCACTTTTTGATTCCACTGAGCTTCGGCTAGGTCGCCCTTTTCTATAGCTGCGCGGAAGCGAATAAGCACGTCCTCGGGGGTGGCAAATTTGCGCTCCGGATCAAAGCCCGCCGCGATTTTAGCGGCCTTTATGATCTCCTCGCCAAGCGGCGCGCCGTGGCTGTGGTGACTGCCCTCTAGCTCGCCCGCGCCCTTTGCGATGCGAGTGTTTGCGATGATGAGATACGGGCGCTCTTTTTCGGCGGCTTGCTCTAGCGCAAACTCGATCTGATCGTAGTCGTGGCCGTCTATGCGCGCGACGTCCCAGCCCTGCGCCTCAAACCTCGCCTTCACGTCCTCGCTCCAAGCTATGCTCGTGTCGCCCTCGATCGTGATGTTGTTGGAGTCGTAGATCAGCACGAGATTGTCTAGATGCAGGTTGCCCGCGACCGCACAGGCCTCGTAGCTGATGCCCTCCTGCAAATCTCCGTCGCCACAAAGGCAGTAAATTTTATGATCTATGACGGCGTTTTCTGGGTCGTTTAGCAGATTAGCCGCGTATTTTGCCGCCATAGCAAAGCCCACCGCGTTTGCTACGCCCTGCCCTAGAGGTCCGGTCGCGACCTCGACGCCTTTAGTGTGGATCTCTGGATGGCCAGGAGTTTTAGAGCCTAGCTGACGGAAGTTTTTTAGATCATCAAGGCTAAGATCATAGCCGCTAAGATGCAAAAAGCTATACACGAGCGAGCTTGCGTGACCGCCGCTAAACACGAGCCTGTCGCGGTTTAGCCAGTTTGGATTTTTAGGATTGTGGTTTATAAATTTAGCCAGCACGACCATGACATCCGCTAGCCCCATCGGCGCGCCCGGATGCCCGCTGTTTGCCTGCTGCACCATATCTGCGCACAAAAACCTTATCGTATCAGCCATCTTTTTTAGCATTTTTTCTCCTTAGTTTTTATGCGATTATACGAAAATTCGGCTTAAATTTTACGCTTTTAGCGCCGCCGTAAATTTTAAAAACTCGGCGAAATTTTCCTTTTTGTCCTTTAGCTCAAGAGGTATCTGATGCTCTTTTTCGCCGATTATTATGACGTCCTCTTCCCCCTCTTTTACCGTTATGGACGCGTCTGCGATCTCGTGCCACGAGCTAAAAACGGGCTCTTCCATAAGGTCGCGACTGATGAGCCCGCGCTCATCCAAAATCACGCCAAAAGGCTTACTGAGTCCAAAAAGCGCGCTATCTAAGCTATGAAAAATCGGCGAGCTAGGTTTAAAAACGCCGAGGGATTTGGATAATAACTTACTCTCGTCAAGCGGCGTTTTTAGCGCTTCGCCGAGACCTAGCTCTAAAAGTTTATCCGAAATTTTCGCCTCGTCGTTTTGGATTCCGTCCTCAAAAATAGCGTTTAAAACGGCTTTCAGCGCCCTTTGCATCGCCGCTTTCATCTCGCCGTCGACTTCAAATTCGCATTTTTCCAGCTCTTGCCAAGCGAGAGTTTCCAGCTCGTTTTGCAGATACTTGCCGACCCTAAACGCAGCCGCTACTTCATCGACATTTACGGCCGACGCGTCAAATTTAACCAAAAGATGTCGACTCGTGAGTAAAAATCCTATGCTTTTTCGCCCGATCATCTGCGCATGCACGCCGATAAACGCAAGCGGCCGGGCACCATAAAATTTAGGCGTTTTGCTATAGTCCACGCCCTTTTGCAACCCTAGGCTTTTATCTAAAATTTGCTCTACCGCCTTTGCGAAAACCTCGTCCGCATCGTCCCAAACCGGGTGTTTAGCGCCATTGCCGTTTAGAAATAAAACATTTTGCGTATTTTCGTCGAAAGAGAGTAAAATTTCGTCCAAACTTTTCACGTTTTCTCCTAAATTTTATTTAAAAACAATACTCCGCCGCGCGTCAAATTTAGACGCCAAAGTCCGCCTCACAGCCAAACATCATCGCGTCGCTGCTTGAAATTTGAACGATATAGGGCTCATTCACGAGACGGCTCGCATTTTTCGTAAAACCACTCGAGCGTCTCGTTTAGCTTAAATTCGTCACCGTCTAAAAAATACTGCTTGCTGCTTTTGATCGCGTTTTCGCCCGCAGCTACGTAGTCGCCGATGAAGCCGCGGTCTATGACGTCGCGTGCTAAAATTTCACGTTCAAATACATTTACCGTTTTTTGCGTTTCGCGCCATTTGCCGCTCTCATCAGGCTCGCGAAGCGCTGAGGATACGTTATTTCCCGCTTCGTCGTAGGCGTAGACGTACTCGCGCCGCTCCCCATCTGACATCTCGCGATTTTTTATCAGGTTACCACGCGCGTCGTAGCTAAGCTCGTTTTCAAACACTATCTCCCAGCGCTGCGACTCCTCACGCCAAAACGACGATGCGGAGTACTTTGGCCGACCTTGCTCAGTCTCCTCGCGCACGTTTTTGTAGCAGCCGTTCCACTCGCTCCTTGCAGCGTCCCAGCGGCATCTAAGATCGGTAAAGCGCCTAAACTCGGGCTCTATTTTCTGCACCGTCCTCTCCTGCGGCTGCCACGCGTCCTCGCCCCACGTAAAATTTATCTCGGTGCGCGCTCCGTCCGCAGCCGTAAAGGCCGAGTGCTTCGTCTGCGGCACCCACTTACCGCGCCATTTATAACCCTCGGAGCTAGCGTAAACGTCGCCTTTGTAGCGATATATAGATTTTTCGTACGGAGTCCATTTTTTGGCCTTGGCGCTCCACTCGAAGGTCGCTACGAGCGTGGTTTTGTGGTTTTCATCATAAAGTCTTTTGATTAGATACGTCGGCGTCCATTTGCCGTTTTTTAGAGTGAAATTTTGAGAGATTTCCGTCGCGCCCGTTCGCTTTTCGACGGTTTTTTGACCTTGGTTTAGCTTGCGCGTATCAATATAAACAAACGCGCCGTCCTTTGTCCTCTCTGTTTTTGAAAACCCTGCTTTGCGCCATTTGCCGGCGCCAAAGTCCCAATCGTACTCAACGCTGCCTATCTCGCGCTCGCCTCTTTCGTCAAATTTGACAATGCTTTTCGTCCTGCGCCTGCCCTCATCGCTGATTTCGTCGTAGATTTTTTCTAGCGCTCTAGCCTTCGCGTCGTAGGCTTGGCTCGTTTCGTATTTGTAGCGTGGCACGGCGTCGCCCTCCGTCTTGTAGCTCGTCTTTTTTAGGCAAATTTCGCCCGACGCAGCTAGCGGCAAGGCCCAAATCGCCGCCATCGCCGCCGCTTTCCAAAAAAATCTCACATTCGCTCCTTTTTAAATTTAGCTGCCCAAACGGCGTCAAATTTGATACGAAAGCAAAATTTAACGAACTAAATTTAACGCTCGAGCGCTCGTCAAATTTAACCAAATCCAAAGCGTCAAATTTACTGCAGTTAGGCCGCTAGCAAAAGATCATTTGACCTTTTTATACTTCCACGTCTGCTCTGAGGCGAGCTTAAATTTACCGTCTGCTGCGACGAACTGCTTAAAGCTAGTCACCGCGTATCTGCTAGGCATCTCAAAGGACATCAGCGAGCCGCCGTGTCCGACGTCGTCGGCTAATATGCGCGGATCAAAGGTTGTTTCCAGGCGCTTATTTTGCACCCATCTTTTGCCGTTTTCATCGCTAGCTAGCTCATAGATATCCACGCTCACGTTATCGCCGCGCTCGTTGTATCCGTAGACGAACTTCTCGCTGCCGTCCATCGTGTCGTATCGCTGAGTTAGCAGACGCTCGCCGGTCTTGTCGTAGATGCTGCGGTTGGAGTACTCCTGCGTCCACTCTTTGCGCTCTTTATCCCACAAAAACGCCGCCGTTTCAAAGCCCGCGCCCTCTACGACCGAGACGCTTTTGCTGTTGTTTTCCCATGCGTTTTGCTCGGCGTTCCAGATGAGGTTTATTGTCACGTCTTTGCCGCTAGAGGCGTCGTAGTCGTGCCTAGACATCTCGGCGTAGCGCCACGCGCCATCCTCAAACACGCTTCTTACCTGCTCGTATTTGCCCTTCACATCGCCCGCAACAGTGCTTCTTTCGCGGTTTTGCCACGCGCCGTTTTCGTAGTCCCAGCTATCGTAGCCGCGAGTCTGTCCGTCCGCGCCGTAGAGTAGCTGCGTTTTTGATTTAGGCTGCCATCTTTTGCCGTCCCAGACGCTAAGCACGATGAACTCGTTCTCGCCGTATGCGTTCTCGACGGTTTTGGTTAGCGCGGCTTTTTGCCATTTGCCCTTTACCAGCTCGTATCTGATCTCCTCGCTAGCGTTTTTTAGGTACTTTGTGATGATTTTGCTAGCATTTTCCGGCACGCCTCTGATAAACGAACTAGACTCCTGCGTGAGGACGCCTTTTTTATAGTCGGCTTTGTATTCGGTCACTTTGATCCATTTTTTCGCGGTAAAATCATAGCTATAGGCTTCAAATTTCGTCATCTCGCCGGCTTTGTTATAGTAGCTGACCTCTTTGTGTTTGCCCTTTAAGCCGTCTGCGAGCTCGGAGCTGCTCACCAGCTCTAGGCGGCGAGCCTTGGCATCGTAGCTTTGCTTGGTTTCGTAGCTAGAAGTCGGCTCCTCAAAAGTCTTTTGCGCGGTGCTAGCTAGCATGTAGTCGTACTCTTTGGCAAACGCCGCCACACACAAAAGCACAAGCGATAAGGCTATTTTTTTCATTATCTCTCCTTTTGATGAATTTAAAAGATTATAGCATAAAAAGAGAGCCGAATTTTGCCGAATTTACGGTGGCATCGGCATAGTTTGCGAGATGGTTTATTTATAACGCGCGGATAGCGTTTTGTAGTTAAATATAAATTCGGCAAATTTTGCAGCTTAAATTTGACGGCTTAAGATGAAAATTTAAGCCGAATTTACCGCAAATGCTTGTCGATGAGGCCCGTCACGATAGCGCGGATACCCGCATGCACGCCGCCTAGCTCGCGCTCTATCTTTGCGATGAGCTCGTTTTTAGCCTGCACCGCGCCCTCCACGCCAAGAAGATTGGTAAAGGAGTTTTTCGCGCCGTCATTATGCGTCGGTTTGCCCGCCGTTTCGGCGCTTTGCGTCGCGTCGATGATGTCGTCTGCGATCTGAAACGCCAGTCCCAGATCAAGACCGATGTCGTATATGCGAGCAGCCTCCGCCTCGTCTAGCCCCGCCACGACGCAGCCTGCTTGCAAGCCTGCTGCGATGAGACGCGCAGTCTTATGGATGTGCAGAAATTTTAGCTCTTTAAGCCCTAGCTTTTGATTTTCGAAATAGCAATCCACCGCCTGCCCAAGCGCCATGCCGTAGATGCCTGCGTTGCGGCTTAGGATCTCGACGCATTTTATGCGCGCGTCCGCATCCAGCGGAGCCCTTGCTATCTGATAAAAGGCGTGGGTGTTTAGCGCGTCGCCAGCCAGGATCGCCGTCACTTCGTCAAATTTGACGTGCAGGCTAGGCTGTCCGCGGCGCAGATCCGAGTCGTCCATCGCAGGCAGATCGTCGTGGATGAGCGAGTAGCTGTGCATCGTCTCAAATGCCAGCGCGACGTGAAACGCCGCCTCTTTGCGCTCGGGACGCACCGCCGCTACGACGCCTGCGACTAGCATCGCGCGAAAGTGCTTGCCGCCCGATTTTAGCGTGTATGAGAGCGCCTCGTCAAAGCACGGATGAAAGCTAGGCGAGCTTGGCAAATGTGCGCTCAAAAACGCCTTAAACTCGGCCAAAAGCGCGTCCTGATCGGCGGCGCTAAGAGCGGCTTGGTTTGAATTTGGCTGTAAATTTGCGCCCGAGGTAAAACACGAGCCTTTTGCCGCATTTAACGAGATCAAATTTGATCGGTTTTTCAGGCTTTGAGTCGGATTTTCGAAGTTTATTCTAGATTTGGTCGAGTTTAAAATTTGAGAGCGATTTTGAGACGAGCTCGCGCGCGAACTACGAGCTAAAATTTGATCCTTCGGTAGCGCCTGCGACTCGCTCAAATTTGACGATTTCGCCGCGCTTTGAAGGCAAATTTGATCATTGCCGCTAATTTTTGATTTTACCGCTAAATTTTGATTTTGCATCTATTCTCCGTTTTGTTTTTGCCGACTGGGCAGGCGCAGGCTAAATTTCTAAAATTTAGCCCACAAAGGCGTCAAATTTGTCGTCCGCGACTACCGTGCGTTGTAAAAAAAGTCAAAGCCGTTGCGCCTAAAGAGCAAATTTTGACCGCCGCCCTTAGCGAGCAGGCCGAGCGCTTCTTTGCGGCTTGAGACCGCCTTTTGCCCCACCTGTATCAGCTTGTCGCCGACTCTGACGCCAAATTTGGCCGCACCCGAGTTTGCGTCTACGCTTTTTACCGTTAGCTTCTCGTCAAAGGTTATTCCGTAGAGCTTTTGCACGCTCGCAGCATCGCTGCTTTGCGGTATGGACTGAGGTTTTGCGTCGCTAGAGACGGCCTTTTTATCCGCTTTCGTCGGTGCTTTTTGCTCTTTTTTGGCCGCGTCGTCAGAGACCGCCACGCCAAATCTCAAAACCTCGTCGCCGCGCTTGATCTCAAATTTGAGCCGCTCGCCCTTTTTGGCGAACAAAATCCTCTCGTTTAGCTCGCGCAAGCTCTCAAATTTCTCGCCGTTTACGCTCAAAATTTCATCCCCTACCATCAGCGCCGCGCCGCGTCCGAGCGGATCGACGCTCTTTACGTAGAGCTTGCCGTCTTTTTCCTCGAAAACAGCGCCCACATCGCCGTAATACACGTCTTTATATGCCGCAAAGTGCCGCAAATAACGGCTCGGGACAAATTTATCCCCGCCCACGGCGATACCGCGCAGCTTGCAGCACGGACTTAGTACGGCGCCCGTGCCATTTACGTCAAACGTGAGCACGTCTAGCTCACCTAACGCCTGCGCCTGCGCCTTCACGTGGCCGTAGACGGTCGCGTTTAGATCGCGCGTGACGCTGACCCAGTCGCTTTTTTTCGTCGCGTTATCGTCGGCCATCTTCATAGGCTCGAGTTTGGCGTCCGAGGCGACCAGATAGAGACCTAGATACGGGTCAAATTTGACGTAGTTTTTCACGGGGATTTCGCCTTTTGGCACGGCGATTAGATTTGGCGTGATCGCGATGCCGCCGTTGCCCGCGACGTTTACCATGGCTGGCAAGTTTTTCTTAAAGCAAGCGTTAAAATCATCCTGCGTCGGGCGCGGCTCGGCTCTAAGCGACGCGGCAAATGCGCAAATCACAAAAACCGCAAAAACGGGGGAGCAAAATTTGCAGGCTAAATTTGAGTTCAAATTTACAGCCGCACCGTCCAAAGCGCCGCCGAAATTTAACCGCGCGAGCCCCAAAACCGCGTCCAAACGGCGCGAGATAGCTGCGCGTTTCATTGCCCTAGCCCCATACCGGCAAAGCCGCCCAGCATCCTTGACGCGGCGTTTTTACGGTCGTCCTCGATCATCTTTAGCACGTCGTTTACGGCGCTGATGAGCAAGATCTGCAAGCTCTCCTTGTCCTCTAGCAAGCTGTCGTCGATGCTGATATCGAGCACCTCGCCCTTGCCGTTTGCTCTGACGCTGATGAGCCCACCGCCGCTTTTTACGCTAAATTCGCGCTTTTGGCTCTCCTGCTCGATCTCCTGCGCCTTTTTTTGCGCCTCCTCGAGCATCTGTCCCATTTTTGAAAAATCTATCCCCTCAAACATAAACATCCTTTCAAATTTCGCATTATTTTAGCCAATTTAAGCTAAATTTACTTTATTTAAAGCCTGCAATGCAAGTTTCGTTCCCGCCTTGAAATTTACGGCGGATACGGGCGCGAGTGAGCAAATTTGAGCCCGAAAAGCCGTCAAATTTGACGATAAAATTTTATTTTAAATAGCCTGTGTGTGTTTTGATCTATTTTGGCT
>CAURMS010000003.1:0-20573 GCA_963526085.1 uncultured Campylobacter sp.
TAGCGCCGCATTTGCCGTCGCCGCAAACGTGATGGGCGTCGTTACGACCTCGTCCCCCTCTCGCACGCCAAGCGCTAGATACGCGACGTGAAGCGCCGACGTCGCCGAGTTCATCGCTACGACGTGCTTTACGCCGACATATTTTGCGATCGCCTGCTCAAATTCGCCGACCTTGTCGCCGCCCGTTAGGATATCGTCTTTTAGGGCACTCACGACGGCAGCGATGTCGGAGTCGGTTATTTGTTGTCTGCTATAAGGTATCATTTTTATCCTTTTTCGGCTTGTCTTTTTGGCGGCTCGTCTTTTTTGCTTATACTTCGTTAAAATCTCGCTCGCCTGCGGTCATTACCTATATGGTAACTCCCTTGTCTCACTCGATTTTGCCTCGTCTAAGCAAAAAATACTTTGCCTTGCTTTTCTAAAGTTTCATATTTTGGTTCAAGTTTGTCCGCTAAAATTTCTAAATTTCGGCCAAATTATTTACTCGCTTCGATCATCTCCAAGAGTCCGTCTTTATCTAACCAAATTTTATTTTTATCCGAGCTATACTCGAAATTTTCCTCCACGAGATGCCCTTTTTCGCCCAGCGCGTTTGTGCTAAAGTCGTCGTCTTTGCTCGTAAATTTGATCGACGGGCTTATCACGTAGTGGTCGTCAAACTCGTACGTTAGGTGCGCGTCATCCTTGCCGATCATGACTTCGTGCATTTTTTCGCCCGGGCGGATGCCGATTATTTTTACGCCAAGACGTGGCGCCACGGAGCGAGCTAGCTCGATCATCGTCATCGAAGGGATTTTTGGGATGAAAATTTCGCCGCCTTTCATACGTTCAAAGTTTTTAAGTACGAAATTTACGCCTTGCTCAAGCGTAATCCAAAAGCGCGTCATATCCGCGTGCGTGATCGGTAACTCCTTCGCGCCTTCTGCGATCAGCTTTTTAAACAGCGGTACGACCGAGCCGCGCGAGCCTATAACGTTGCCGTAGCGAACGACGCTAAATTTCGTTCCTTTACCGCCCGAGATATTATTTGCCGCGACAAAAAGTTTATCGCTAGCAAGCTTTGTCGCGCCGTATAAATTTACCGGGTTGCACGCCTTATCGGTCGAGAGCGCGATGACCTTGCTCACGCCGCACTCGAGCGCCGCGTCGATAACGTTTTGCGCGCCGTTAATGTTGGTTTTGATGCACTCCATCGGGTTGTATTCCGCGATTGGCACGTGCTTCATAGCCGCTGCGTGTATCACGTAGTCGATGCCGTTCATCGCGGTCATGAGGCGCTTTTCGTCGCGCACGTCGCCGATGAAAAATCGCATCGCAGGGTCTTTAAAAACCTGCGCCATCTCGTACTGTTTGAGCTCGTCGCGAGAGTAGATGACTAGCCTTTTGGGTTTAAATTTGGAGAGTAAAATTTCTGTGTATTTTTTGCCAAACGACCCGGTGCCGCCGGTGATGAGAATGGATTTTCCGTTAAACATTTATTTTTGCCTTTCGCGGTTCGTTTTTGCCGTACGTCGTAAATTTAAATTCGCTTGGCTGCACATTTCATATACACTCCTTCGCAAATTTTAAATTTGTCTCGTCTAGCTAAAACGATTCGCCGTTTATTTAAATTTTATTCAGCCGGAGCAAAAACCGTGCCTTAAATTTGATTCAAAATTTAGCTCGTTAAACTTAATTTGAGCGTAAGTCCGCCGAGCTAAATTTTAGCCAGCTCCGCAAAAAGCACTCAAAAGACAAGCTTTTATTTCAAAATCCTAGGCAGGGTTATCCCCTCCTGTGCCTGATACTTTCCTTTTTTATCCGCATACGTCACTTCACACGGCTCGTCGCCTTCGATAAATAGTACCTGTGCGATGCCTTCGTTCGCGTAAATTTTAGCAGGCAGCGGCGTCGTATTTGATATCTCGATCGTGATGTGTCCCTTAAATCCGGGCTCAAAAGGTGTGACGTTTACGATGATGCCGCAGCGCGCGTAGGTGCTTTTGCCCAGGCAGATGGCTAGCACGTTATCTGGCATGTTAAAGTACTCGATCGTACGCGCTAGAGCGAACGAGTTTGGTGGGACGATGCACACGTTGCCTTTAAAATCTACCACGTTTTTCTCGTCGAAATTTTTTGGATCAACGACGGTGCCGCCGATATTCGTAAAGATTTTAAACTCGTCGCCCACGCGGATATCGTAGCCGTAACTGGACACTCCGTAGCTAACCACGCCGCGTCCGACTTGCTCCTCGGCAAACGGCACTATCATCGCCTTTTCGTGTGACATCTTGCGTATCCAGGCGTCAGATTTTAGCCCCATTTTTTACCTTTATTTTAAATTTACGCGATTATAACATAATTTAAATTTACGTAAAATTTGAGTGCCGTTTTGCGCTAAAATTTATCAAATTTGAATATTTTGCTAGTAAATTTTCTTATTTTTTATAATTAATCTTTAAATTAAAGTTCAGTATAATAATGTATTTTAAATTCTCTTAAACGAAAGGAAAATAATGCATTCAAACACGTCGCGTAAATTTGCAAATTTACGCAGTAACAAGGGCTCAAATTTGCCTCTATCGGCGCTCACCTGCTTGCTACTAGCCGCAAGCGGAGCTTATGCTTACACCGAGGCCGGCGTTTCCGGAAACACTTCTAGCTGGGAGAGCGCGGAGTATAAAAAAGACTGGGGACTAGTTTCTATGAACGCCTCCACGGCTTACGCGCTAGGCTTTAACGGTAGCGGAACAAAGATCGGCGTCATGGACTCTGGCGTACTTTTGAGCCATCCCGAGTTTCAAGACGGTAGGATTCATACAGTAAAAACGATCGGTAACTATAGCAAAAACGGCATGAGATACCCTGACGCTGCGCTAGGAAACGGCCCGATAGATAAAAATCAGCCAGTAAAAGACGGCAAGCGAAATTTTAATAAAAACGACAACGGCGTGTTTAAAAAAGGCGAAGCTTTTAACGACGACGGTAGTTGGGTAAGGGGCGTAAACGACGCTCACGGCACCCACGTGGGCGGTACGATGGCGGCTAGTAGAGACGGTAGCGGCATGCACGGCGTGGCGTTTGGCGCACAACTATACTCCGCAAATACCGGCGGCAACGATAATATGACGTATGGACCAAACCAAGATTACAACTATTTCTTAAAAGGCTACACCGCCTTGGCCGACGCTGGCGCGAAAGTGATAAACAACAGCTGGGGTTCTAATAGGCGCGTAAATTCGTCTTTTGCGGGCGCACTCGGATATAAGCCTACTTATGACTGGAGGGCCGTGCCTGAATACGACGTGGAATTTTACGACGTGACGGTGGCTAATCAAACTACCGCAGCAAAAGACCATATAAATTTAAAAGATATGAACGAGGCCAAAAAGGCTTATTATCAGTTCGTAACTAGCGGCGAAAAAAGTTTTTTAGATGCAGCTTACGAAGTAGCGGTAAAAAGAGGGGTTATCCAGGTATTTACGGCTGGAAATAGGAGCCTAATGGCCGAGTCTTTCACTCGCGCGGCATTGCCTTATTTTAGACCGGACGCCGAGGACTACTGGATCAACGTCACGGGTCAAACCGGCGCGGATGGCTATCCTAATGATTCTAACGAATACATAAGAGGACATAAGGCGTCCTCGGATATTCAGGAATTTAACCTTGCCGGACACTCGAAGTGGTGGACGATCGCTGCGCCGGCCGAAGAGATTTATTCCGCATACGTCGAGCTTACCGACAATGCGACATACGGCAAGGCTATATATAAATCATCTGGCGGTACTTCTATGGCCGCTCCTCACGTTAGCGGAGCCTTGGGCGTCATAATGCAGCGCTATCCGTATATGAGCATCCCTCAGATTAGAGAAACTATGCTGACTACGGCTAGACAAAGGACGCTAAGAGCCGGTCACGGTGCAGGCGGCATACTAGAGCGTTGGGGTAGCGACGGAGAGGGCGTACCTAGCAACGTCTGGGGTTGGGGTATACTAGACCTTGGTAAAGCGATGTTCGGTCCTGGACAGTTCTTAGGAAACTTCGACGTTACGATGAATCAAAACGATATCTGGACAAATAACATCTCAGACGTCGCCATCAAATTTAGAAAAACCGAAGACGAGAGCGACGCTGCGGCTTGGGCGGCTAGAAAAGCGGCTCTTAACACCAAGTCAAATTTGAGCGCGGAAGAAAAAGCCGAGATGACCTTTGAAGCTGTGAGAGAGCAGGCTAGAGCCGCAAGGGCGGCCGAGGGCTATGAAGGCTCGCTAACTAAACGAGGAGACGGCGCTTTGACTCTTGTCGGAGATAATAGCTTTACCGGAGTGGTAAATATATACGGCGGTAAAATTTCGGCCCTAAATCAATCAATCTCTTCTTCAAGAAGCATAAACGTCTATAACGGCGGCGAATTTGAGGTTTTAAACGCTCTTACTTACCAAACTCCAAGCGCGGGCGGTTTCGTGAGCACGACCAAGGCAAGCGACGCTACGCAAGTTAACGCCGTTATAAACGCGGGTGGCGCATTTGTAGTTAACGACGGCGCTCATAATCTAAATTTAACATTTAAAGAGGGCTCTTTATTAAAGGCTGCATTGCTATCAAACGCCGAGCTTGCAAATTTGGCGGCAAATCCGACTCTAAAGAAAACCATAAACGCAAGCGGAAACTTCGCGGGCGTAAATTTAGCTAACGTCGAGGATAGCTATGCGTTCTTTAAAACCACTAAAGAAACTGTTAGCGGCTCAAATTTAGCTCTTTCTTTGCAAAAAGGCAAAAGTATGGAGGAGGTAGCCTCTACTAGCGCCGAGAAGTCGTTTGCTAGATTGGTCGAGGCAAATCCTAGCAGCGTTATTTATTCGTCTATGCTTGGAGCCACTCATAGCGTAGCGGCGGCATACTTTGGCGCGTTTTCAAACGATCTAGACTTTAAAGCGCAAAATAACTCCGCCGTAGACTCGTTTATGTTAGCAAATTCTGTTAAAAACAAAAACGGAGCCAAAAGAGCCGATATCGACACGGGAGTCGAGCTTTGGCTGCTTAGCAGCGCAAGCAGGGTGACTTCTGACAATAGCGCCGGCGGCAGACTGGGCACGAACGCATTTACAAATCTAGTAGGTGTTGATTTTCTAGTAGGCGATAGCTCAAAAGCTGGCGTATTCGTAGGTCTTGGCAAAACAAATCACAAGCTAGGCGATAGCAAAGCTGTAAAAAGCAAAGACGCGCATGCCGGTATCTACGGCGACATAGGACTTGATCCTATCAAAATCAGCCTAGGCGCTTTCTACTCGAAATTTGATCAAGAAAAAAGAGTCGTTAACTCATACGCTCCTTTGGCTTACGAGTATAAAGACGCCGATGCGTCCGCTATCAGCGCATTTGCCCAGATCGCCTATACGGGACTAAGCTATGAAAACGGCTTTAGCCTAGAACCTTATGCAGGGCTAACCTATATCCGCTCTAAAAACGACGATGTGGCAAATTCTTTGGTGCAGATCAGAAACGAGGATAGAGATTTACAAGTCGCAAGCGTAGGCGTAAAACCTAGTATCGCATTTACCATGGACGGCGTAGGCTTAATCGCAAAAGCCGATATAGCCTATAACCGCTTCCTAGGTGATAAAACTCCGAGCGCTCATATGAATGTAACAGGCCTTGGCGCAACTAAACTAGAGGGCGAAAAGCTAAAAGACATAGCCACTACCGAGCTTGGTATCGAGGCTGCGTTTACCAGAAACTTTAGAGTCGGCCTCAGCTACGTTGGAGCATACGGCAACAACGTAAAATCAAACGGCGTAAACGCCAAATTTAGTTGGGCGTTTTAATCTTTCGGATTAAAAGCTTAAATTTGCCTAGAGCGAGCTAAATTTACTTAGCTCGCTACGGGTTTAAATTTGACTTTGTAAATTTGCCGCATTTTGGAGATAGAAATTCGTCTCGAAAATGCGGCTTAGAAAATTAAGCGGATAGATACGACTTGCGCCGCTGCTTGTAAGATCTCTTAACGTCTACTTCGATATTTTAGTAATTGCGCCTTAAAAAACTACAAATACAGTTTGGTAAAGCAAGAGAAATCATGATTAGCGTCCCCGTTAATCGGTAAGAAACTGACCGCAGAGCGGCCGGATAGGCAGTGTTAGCGGTCTTTTTTATTTAGTCTTTTATAGCTATCGCAACCCAGGTAAAACCCTAAAGAGCAAGTTTTACTAAAATATTTCTTTGCGGTGGATAAATTTTGTTCTACGACCTTACCATTTTCATATAAGGCTCCTAAACGATAACAAGCCGCAGACTCTCTCTCGTCACAAGCTTTTTGATATAGCTGGATTGCTTTTTGATAGTCCTGCTTTACGCCCTGGCTGTTTACGTATAAAAAACCTAAACCGCTACAACCACCGGTATTTCCATTATCGCAAGCTTTCTGCCATAATTTGGCCGCTTTTTGATAGTCGCCCTTGCCATAGGCTTCTTGCCCTAGCTCAAAAAGATTTTTGGAAAATCCAACAGAAAATAAAACGACGAGTAAAACAAAAACTCTTTTCATCTCTACTCCTTTATATATAAAATATTTAAATTGTATTTTGTCTTTTTTGGGTTTAGATTGTTATTAATTATTTTGGCTCGAGGTAAACTAAGCGGATTTTAGCTGCAACGGTATCATATCTAAATGCTACTTTGCTACGTTTTGCCTACAAGGACACGATTTTCATTGGAACTTATCGGCGCTTATATCGGCATTGAATTTTGCCGAATAAATTTAAAAACCCTGTTTATTATTTTGTGCAGTTATAAATAATACCAAAATATTTTTCTTATACTTTAAATATGATTTATCTCAAAAATTTAATAAATAATAAGCTTTGTAGGGATACAATTTCATTTAACAAAATATCTTCAAAAGGAGCAAAAATGAAAATCAAGTCTTTGGCGCTTATGCTTTTGGGCGTTAGCGCTTATGCGCATTTTGGTATGGTCGTACCGTCAAATTCGACCGTGGACGACGAAAAAGAGGCAAATTTACAGATTACTTACAAATTTACCCATCCTTTTGAGGGCGATATGATGAACCTAGCCCTTCCAAACGAGGCGGGCGTTTTCGTAAACGGCAAAAAAGAGGCGATAAAAAACCTAAAAGAGCTAAAAGAGGATAAATTTAGCTATTTTACGGCTAGCTACGACGTAAAAGAGCCCGGCATCTATCAGTTTTATATGGATCCAAAGCCCTATTTTGAGCCTGCGGAGGATAAATTTATAAGGCATATAACAAAAACCGTCGTCGATGCCTACGGCTACGGCGAGGGCTGGGATAAACCGGCCGGGCTAAAAGCCGAGATAGTGCCGCTAACGCGCCCGTATGGACTTTATAAGGGAAATTTGTTCTCAGGCGTGGTTTACTATAAAGGAAAACCTGCTAAAAACGTAACCGTCGAGGTAGAGTACTATAATACCAAAGGGCTAAAAGCTCCGTCCGATGCGCATGTGACGCAGGTTGTAAACACGAACGAGCAGGGCGAATTTAGCTTTGCGATGCCGCTTGAGGGCTGGTGGGGATTTGCCGCGCTCATAGACGACGATCAAAAGATAAAACACGAAGGCAAAGAGTATCCAGTGGAGCTTGGAGCCGTCATCTGGGTGCAAACCAAAGAGTATAAATAATGCACATCAGCGAAGGCGTTTTAAAACCCGAAATCATCGTGCCTTGCTCGGCTGTTTGCGTCGTTTTGGTCTCAAGCTTGATTTACAAGCTAAAAACGAGCGAGATACCAAAAGTAGCAGCCGTCAGCGCGATGTTTTTTATGGCGTCTTTTATCCACTTGCCTATCGGCGTCACGTCGATACATCTCATACTAAGCGGCCTTGCGGGGGCGTTTTTGGGCGCAAACGCGATCTTGGCTATTTTTATCGCGCTATTTTTTCAGGCCTTGCTTTTTGGTTACGGCGGCCTGAGCGCGCTTGGCGTAAATTTGCTCATTATCGCTTCTCCTGCGCTTCTTAGCCCATATCTTTTAAAGCTATCTTTTAAGCGATATAGATCGTTTTTTTGGTTTTTGATCGGGTTTTTGCCTATACTTTGCTCTTCGGTTTTGCTCTCCTTGACGCTTGTTTTAAATGGCAAAGAGTTTGCGCCCGTGGCCGCGCTCGTTTTTACTTCAAATTTAGCCCTCATGGCGCTTGAGGGGATCATCTCGCTTTTTGCGCTTTCTTTTATTTATAGGGTCAAAAAGGATCTTTTGATTTGCTAAAAATACTTTTAATCATGCTTTTAGCAAGCTTCCTAAACGCACACTCCTTAAAAGGCTTTGCAAAGCAAGAGGGTGAATTTGTCGAGATAAAAAGCTATTTTTATGGAAATTCCCCTTGTAAAAACTGCCCCGTATCTTTTATAAAAGACGGCGCCCAGATAGGAGGCGCGCAAACTGATGAAAACGGCTTTGCCAGAGCTAAAATCCCAGCAGATGAATTTGAAATCCTGATCGACGGCGGACTAGCGCACGAAAAAAGGATCAAATTTACCGCAAACAAAGACGAGCTAAAAAGCGCCGAAAGTAACGCATCAAGTGATGTATCAAAGGTCAAATTTGACGAAAGCGAGGAGGATTTTGGGGCTTACGCGCTTAAATTTATCCTTGCGTTTGCCGGAATCGGGCTGTTTTTTGGTGGAATTTATCTGGTAAAAAGAGGCAAATGAACCTATCCGTTTTGCTCGTTTGCTTTACTTTTTTTAGCTTCAGAGTCTCGCTTTCAAGCGCTACGGACGCTATTTTTATCGCTCCCGTGCTTTTTTTGGCGATTTTAAATTTTAAAAATCTTTTTGAAATTTTAAAATCCGTTTTAAAACTAAATATTTTTATAATCTTAGTCGTTTTAAGCCTTGTTCTTTACGGAGAATACGCGCTTGCAAAGCTGATATTTATAAGGTCGAATTTGATCATACTTTTTGGACGGCTGGCTTTTTATAGGAGCGATTATTTTAGCATCGCGCTTGCCGTTTCGTCGCTAAATTTAGGCGACAAGCTAACGGCGATTTTTTATTTTAGCGCCAAATTTACGGCTGATCTTAAAACGATATTTATAAGGCTTAAAAAGACTCTAAAAGTTCGAGGATTTGAGCCTAAAGCCTCGCTTTTTACCTACAAAATTTACGCAAATTTGGTTGCTATGCTTTTTTTAGAGGCGTTTTATAAGGCTAGCGTTCTTGAAAAAACCTTCGTTTGCAGGGGGTTTGACGGCAAACTTTATGGAGACAAAAGCCTCAAAATAGGCGCGAAAGACACCGCTATAATCGCTTTAACGGCGTGCTGTTATATTTTTAGTTTAGGAGTCACGATATGAGCTGCACGATAAGTCTAAAAAACGTCTGCGCTAAAATAGGCGAAAGAACGCTTTTTGAAAATCTAAATTTAAACGCGACGCACAAAGACAAAATCGCGCTCATAGGCCCAAACGGTTGCGGTAAAAGTACGTTGCTAGAGATAATGGCGGGGCTTAAAGCACCTTGCGGCGGGTATATCGAGCTTTTTCACCATAAAATTTCAAATTTAGACGAGTACAAGCCGTTTCGCCGCGACGTAGGCTATCTTTTTCAAGAAAGCAATGATTGTTTCATCTGCCCTAGCGTACTTGACGACGTGATGTTTTCGCTACTTAGCCGCGGCGAGGACGAGGACGACTCTCGCGCAAAAGCCGAGAAAATTTTACGCGAGCTTGAAATTTGGCATCTAAAAGACGAGATAGTGTTTAATCTCTCCGGAGGCGAGAAAAAGCTCGTCGCGCTAGCTGGGATACTGGTAGCTGAGCCTAAAATTTTGCTACTTGACGAGCCTACGACCGCGCTTGATGCAGATATGCAAAGAAGGATAGCCGCTATCTTAAAATCCCTTGACGTCACGCAGATAATCGTCTCTCACGACAAGGAATTTATAAGCGACGTAGCGAGCGTAATGTACCGCCTAACTAAAAACGGACTAGAGCCGATATAAAATATCCTTATCTATACTTCTTTAAAAAACTTCCGAAAATATCAAAATTTATCAATGTATAATGATATATTTCATAAAATTGATAAATTTTATTTCAAAGGAGAATTTTATGAAAAAATTACTACTTATTTCTATCGCGGCTGCGGTTGCCTTTGGCGGCGAAAGTTTACTCGTGGGAGCTGGCGGCGGATACAAAAAACCGGTCACTGAAGTGATAGAAAATCTCAAAAAAGAGGGCGTGCAGATCGAAGGCGCGTTTGCAAATTTAGGCCAAATCACTATCCAAGCAAAAGAGGGCAAGATGGCTGCGATCGTTGGCGACGAGGCATTCTTAAAGAAAACGGATCTGGACATAAAAGGCTACGAGCGTATCGGCAAGGGTGCACTCGTGCTAGTCACGCCAAAAGGCAAGCAGATAAAAGACGCCTCTGAGCTAAAAAATCTCGCCAAAATCGCGATGCCGGACTCTAAAAAAGCGATCTACGGTGTGAGGACGACGGAGTTTTTGAAAAACTCGGGACTAGAGGCCGATCTAGCGCCTAAGATGCTACCGGTCGCAGGCGTACCGCAAGTAGTCGCCTACGTCACGAACGGCGAGGTGGACGCGGGTTTTATCAACTCGACCGAGGCCGTGGCTAGAGAGGGCGAGTTTGGCAGCGTGATCTACATCGATGAGGCGCTTTATAGCCCCGTTTTTATCTCGGTGGCAAAGCTTGCTGCGTGCGAAGGTAACGAGGCGTGCGCTAAATTTATAGACGAGATAAAAACTCCTCGCTCGAAGGAAATTTTCGATAAATTTGGGCTAAAATAATTTAAATCGCAGGCTTTTGGCTCAGCCGAATTGTCTTCAAATTTGACGTAAAATTTGCGTCAAATTTGATTTAAACGCTAAAATTTGCTCGCTAAATTTAACTCAAACGAAAAGCAAAATTTAACGAAAAAAGGAAAAAATTGCAGGAACTCGCCTGGCTTATTCATCCGCTGCTTTTAAGCGCCAAAACGCTCGCCGTTACTTTCGTACTGCTCCTATTTTTAGGGCTTGGCGTGGCTTATTTTTTGGCGTTTTACTACGGCAAATTTAAGGCTGTCTTAGAAGCAGCCGTGATGTTTCCGCTCATTTTTCCGCCGATTGCTACGGGATTTTTACTGCTTTACGTCTTGGGGCGAAACGGCGTGATCGGCAAGGCGCTAAATTTACAGATCGTTTTTAGCTTTTCAGCCCTCGTTATCGCTTCATTTTTAGCGGGCTTGCCGCTGTTTGTAAAGCCTGTC
The DNA here is from genome assembly GCA_963526085.1 of uncultured Campylobacter sp. Taxonomy (GTDB): domain Bacteria; phylum Campylobacterota; class Campylobacteria; order Campylobacterales; family Campylobacteraceae; genus Campylobacter_A. The sequence goes on from CAURMS010000003.1 coordinate 11,232, forward strand.
CAAAGTGCGTTTGAAAGCCTTCCCAAAAGCCTAATCGAAGCGGGTCAAAGCCTAGGCAAAAATCGCTTTGAGATCGCCGTTTTTATCCTTATTCCAAACGTCTTTAAAAGCGTCATTTCGGCGCTCGTTTTGGCTCTAGCTCGCGGCCTTGGGGAGGTTGGTATCACGCTGATGCTAGGCGGCAACATCGTAGGCAAAACCGACACCGTTTCGCTAGCGATTTATAACGCGGTTTACGACGGCGAAAACGGCCGCGCACTTGTTTTGAGCTTGATTTTGGTCGTGCTTAGCTTGGTGCTTTTTGGATTTATAAATTTTCTCGACCGAGCTAAAAAATAGACTAGCGTCGTAAATTTGCCATTTTAAACGCGTAAAGCCGAGAACACCCCAAATTTACCGCGAGTGTAAAACAAAATACGGCTTTGCGAGCATAAATTCATTATTTTTTTGCTACAATAAGAAGTTTTGAACTTTAACTATTTAGGAGAAATTTCTATGAAAAAAGAAGACATAAAAGAGCTGATCGAGTTTTTTAACGACATGGATATGAAACGCATAAAGATAAATAGCGGTGATTTTGAAATAGAGCTTGAGAAATTCGCCGACTGCTGCGAGCTGCCAAAGCCCGTCATCCAGGCTCCCGCCCCGACTCCGACTCCTGTAAACGTGGTGGTAAACTCAGAGGTCAAAGCTCCTGCTAATTCTCCAAAAGACAGCATAAAATCGCCTATGGTAGGTACTTTCTACACAGCTCCGAGCCCCGGCGCGGCGCCGTTTGTCAAAGTAGGCCAGCGCGTGAGAAAAGGCGACGTCGTAGGCATCATAGAAGCGATGAAGATCATGAACGAGATCGAGGCCGAATTTGACTGCCAGATCACCGAACTGCTCGTATCAGACGGTCAGCCGGTCGAGTTTGGCTTGCCGCTATTTGGCGTGGAGAAAATTTGATGGAAATAAAAAGAATTTTAATCGCAAATCGCGGCGAAATCGCGCTGCGAGCATTGCGAACGATAAAGGAAATGGGCAAAGAAGCCGTCGTGGTCTACTCCACGGCCGATAAAGACGCGCTCTACGTCAAATACGCCGACGTTGCGATCTGCATCGGCAAGGAGCGCTCAAGCGACAGTTACCTAAATATCGCCGCTATCATCAGCGCGGCCGAAATCAGCGAAGCCGACGCGATATTTCCGGGCTACGGATTTTTAAGCGAAAATCAAAATTTCGTTGAAATTTGCTCGCATCACAAGCTAAAATTTATCGGACCTAGCGTAGCTGCGATGGCGCTAATGAGCGATAAAAGCAAGGCAAAGCAAGTGATGCAGCGCGCGGGCGTACCGGTGATCCCGGGCTCTGACGGCGCGGTAGCCGACACCAAGGCCGCCAAAGAGCTAGCTAAAAAAATCGGCTATCCGGTTATCCTAAAAGCTGCAGCAGGCGGTGGCGGACGCGGTATGCGCGTGGTCGAGCGCGAAGAGGACATCGAAAAGGCATTTTGGTCGGCTGAAAGCGAGGCGATGAGCGCATTTGGCGACGGCACGATGTATATGGAAAAATACATCCTAAACCCGCGCCACATCGAGGTTCAGATCATCGGCGACAGCCACGGCAACGTCCTGCATATCGGCGAGCGCGACTGCTCTATGCAGCGCCGTCACCAAAAGCTGATCGAAGAAAGCCCCGCGATATTACTAGACGAAGCGACGCGAGAGAGGCTACACGAAACTGCGATAAAAGCGGCAAAAGCTATTGGCTATGAGGGTGCAGGAACGTTTGAGTTTTTGGTCGATAAGGATCTAAATTTCTACTTCATCGAGATGAACACGCGCCTGCAAGTCGAACACTGCGTGAGCGAGATGGTGAGCGGCCTAGACATCATCGAGCTGATGATAAAAGTAGCCCAGGGCGAGGTGCTACCGCCGCAAGAAAGCATCACGCTAAAAGGTCACGCCATCGAGTGCCGCATCACGGCCGAGGATCCAAATACATTTACGCCAAGCCCAGGCAAGATAACAAAATACGTCTGCCCCGGCGGCCGAAACGTACGTATGGACAGCCACATCTATCAGGACTACTCGATCCCGCCGTACTACGACAGCATGATCGGCAAGCTCATCGTCTGGGACACCGATAGAAACAAGGCCATCCACAAGATGAAGGTCACGCTCGAGCAACTCATCATCGGCGGTATCAAGACTACGCGCGATTTTCACATCGCGATGATGGAAAACCAAGACTTCATCAACAACAACTACGATACCAACTACCTCTCCCGCCGCTAAATTTGCGGCGCAGGTTGCCTTGCTCGTGGCTTTTAATCGGCCGCAAGCAAGGCGATCTAACTTTAAATTTATTACTATGGCGATAAAATTTTACTCAAAGCTTTTTGACGAGTGATTTGATTAGTAGCCGCAGCATTTGTCTTTTGTATCATTTTAAAACTTGTCCGTAAGTTTTGTTTGCCACGCTTGCGGTAGTATCTTTTAAATTTGCGCATTTAAACCGCAAATCTTGCATCTTTGCTTGCGATATTCAAATTTACATAAATGGTCGATTTTTGAAATGTATTTTGGATTTTAGGCAGTAATGCGGATAAGTTTTTCGTGGTTGAAAATAACGTAAATTTAAAATCGAATTCGTCGGATATATATTTTAAAATTTGCTACGCTACGATGCTATGCGGGCTTGGGTTACCAAGTGTAAATTTCGCTCCCAAAAAGCCCTTGCACTTTACTTGTTGCTCGACGCAAACAGCGCCGGCTTTCTATTTTGGTCTATAAAAATTAGCAACTTTTTGTCTAAACCAAGGCGCATTTTTAAATTTAGCCTCGCTTTTTGGCTCTCTCTGCACTTTGTCACGCTTTTTTGCTCATGGTCATTTGCGCGCCTGCCTAAAGAGCTTTCTGTATGCAGCGCACACAAGGTGCGACGAAGCTCGGAGCTAGATGATTTTATCAGCATTAGGCGACGGTTTTCTCTCTTTGGCTATTTTTATCGCACCGCGTAATGGTTTGGTATTGGCTGCGGGTCGGCTCAGCAGAGTATCCGAGCATAAGATCCACGCAGCCGTTTGCGGTAAAATATCTCCTCATCAAACGGATCAGGCAATGTGTACGGTGGCGTCAGATATAGCTTTTAAGGTCGCGTTAGTTATCAAAATTTAGCTCTAATTTTTGGATTTGAAGCCGAATTTTGGACGATAAAATTCGGCTTAATTTCTGGTGATTTTACTTAAGAGACAAAAACGAGTTTGGAATCAAATTTTATCGACTATTTATATAAAAATGCGAGTAAATTTGCCACACATCCGGTATCGGTAAAAATTTAAATTTTACCGCATATCACGAGTAGCAACCAAATCAAGATAAAATATCAAATTTTACGCGCTCGTTTTCCTCCGCAAGGTCGGTAAAAACGGCGATTAGATCGTCCGCGTAGTCGTCAAGTGCGCTAAGAGCGGCGCGGTTTTTTAGATTTATCTGCGTTGCTTCGTTTATCTCACCCAGAGCGTCGTAAAGCGCGTCGAGGTTTTTCACATCCGGATCAAGGCCGAATTTTCGCGCTAGATACTCAAAGGCCGCCGTTTTCTCGCGCATTTTTGCGCCGTTTAGAGTTATGGTTTTCACTGCTGTCTCCGCTCATAAAGTAGATAAAAGTTCTCATAATGATCGGGTGTATAGTAGATTAGCCCGTCGCTAGAAAACACTATACGCTCGGCTCCGCGTCGCCCTCCGCGGTATCCGATATCGCACTCAAACCACTTACGCCCGCTAGCCTCGGGTAGCCTTTTTTCTCTGTTTGAAAAGCGGTCGCCTCCGATACTTTTTTTGTCCGTAACTTGCCATAGATTGCCGCTTTTAGCGTCCCATCCGAGCGCGAGCGCATCTTTTTTGGTGATAAAGTTTCGCGGCAATTCGCCGAATTTATAAATATACGCCGCAACCTCGTCTTTTGAGGTGTAGATGCCGTCTTTTACGACGTTTGCGGTCGGTACGGCGGCTACGTTTTTGCCTGCGCCGTTTCCTCTAAATTCGCTTTGCGGATGATTTTGTTTCGGAGCGGCCGAGTTATCCGGGATGATAAATTTAAACAGCGCCGAGAGCAATAAAACAGCCAGCGGCAAGATGACGTTTCTAAGTAGTTGTTTGTTCAAAAAAGACCTTTTGGAATAAATTTGAAGCGCTTGCTTCGGGGTTAAATTTGACGCCAAATTTGTACGGACAAAATCCAAATTTGATAACTTAGCGACGTAAAGACGAGAGTAAATTTGCGTCAAATTTGACTAGACAAAAGCTGAATCTAACCGCATAGATCGCAGTCAAATTCGGCTAAATTTACGGCAAAAAGCTAAATTTGCCGTCTAGGTTCGTCAAATTTAAAGCGTATTAAACACCCTATCGCCAGCGTCGCCAAGACCCGGTACGATGTAGTTTTTCTCGTTTAGTCGCTCGTCGATCGCAGCCGTATAGACCTCGACGTCCGGGTAAACTTCGCTAAAGCGTTTTAGCCCCTCTGGAGCGGCGATGATGGAGATAAATTTGATCTGCTTTATGCCATTCTCGCGTAAAAATTTAACCGCGTCGATAGCCGTACCGCCGGTAGCAAACATCGGATCGATGATGATGGCTAGGCGATTTTTAGCGTCGCGAGGTAGCTTGGCGTAGAAAAACTCCGCCTCCGCAGTCTTTTCGTTTCGCTGAAAGCCCAAAAAGCCCACACTAGCGTCTGGAATGATCGTAAATACGCTATCAAGCATACCCAGCGCCGCTCGCAAAATCGGGCAAATCATCACCTTTGTCGCGAGCTTTTTAGCCTGGGCCTGGGCGACCGGGGTCTGCACGCTCACGTCGCGCAGCGCTAGATCCCTAGTCGCCTCAAATATCATCAGGTGGCTGATCTCGTCCACGAGCATCCTAAACTGAAACGGCTCGGTGTTTTTATCCCTTAAAATCGCTAGTTTGTGCTCGATGAGCGGGTGAGAGATGAGCCTGACGTTTTTCATTTACAGACCCTTTGCTAGCTTTTCGGTATATGCTTTTACGTCAAAATCCTTCACTCTAGCCACGCCGTCGTCGACCGCAGCCTGCGCTACGGCAGGAGCGACCGCTGTTAGGACGCGTTTGTCAAACGGTTTTGGTATGATGTAGTCTTTGCCGAATTTTAGCTCTTTTACGCCAAACGCCTCGCAAACCTCCGCAGGCACGGGCTCTTTAGCCAAATTTGCAAGCGCGCGCGCCGCAGCCATTTTCATATTTTCGGTGATTTTTTTAGCTCTGACGTCTAGCGCGCCGCGGAATATAAACGGAAAGCCAAGAACGTTATTTACCTGGTTTGGATAGTCGCTACGGCCGGTTCCCATCATCACGTCGTTTCGCACGCTAGCGACGTCTTCAGGGAAGATCTCCGGAGTCGGGTTAGCAAGCGCAAAAATAATCGGCTCGTCGTTCATAGACGCGACCATTTCCTTCGTCACGACGCCAGGCTTGCTAAGGCCTAGGAACATATCCGCGCCCTTCATCGCGTCAGCTAGCGTTCTATCTGCTGTTTCTAGGGCGAATTCGATCTTTTCCGGAGTTAGATCGGTGCGGCCTTTGTGGATCACGCCTTTGCTATCTACCATCACGATGTGTTTTGCGCCCAGAGCCTTGTACATCTTCGCGCATGCGATGCCAGCCGCGCCCGCGCCGCTAACTACGATTTTGATTTTTGAGATGTCTTTGCCTGAAATCTCCATCGCGTTTATTATGCCTGCGCTTGTTATCATCGCCGTGCCGTGCTGATCGTCGTGCATGACCGGGATATCGACTGCTTCTTGTAGTTTGCGCTCGATCTCAAAGCACTTCGGAGCGCGGATATCTTCTAAATTTATACCGCCGAAAGTCGGAGCTAAGGCTTTGCAGATCTCTACAATCTTATCTGGATCATGCTCGTCTAGCTCGATGTCAAAGGCGTCTACGTTTGCGAATTTTTTAAACAAAACCGCCTTACCCTCCATCACGGGCTTGCCCGCTACCGCGCCGATGTCGCCTAGGCCGAGCACGGCCGTGCCGTCGGTGATGACGGCTACTAAATTTGCCTTGTTGGTGTATTTGTAGGCTAGTTCGTTGTCGGCCTCGATCTCTTTACAAGGCACCGCAACGCCCGGCGTGTACGCCATAGATAGGTCTCTAGCCGTCGCGCATGGGGTTTTTACTTTTATCTCTATCTTGCCGCCCTCGTGATACGCGAGCGCCTCTTCGTTAGTTACGTGTGTCATTTGTTCTCCTTTAAAATATTTTTTATTCGTTTTTTCGTCTCGTCCGCGCCCAAAACTTCGAGCACCTCAAATATCCCAGGACTTACGCTATTTCCAGTTAGCGCGACGCGAAGCGCCTGAGCTAGGTCTTTTAGCTTTAAGCCGTTTGCTTCTAAAAATTTACCCGTCATCTCCTCGTAGCCTTTGGCGTCCAAATTTTCGCCTAAAATTTCGGCAAATTTAGCCAAATTTTCCTTGCTTTCGGGCGTGATAAATTTAGCGTAGGCTTTCTCGTCGTATGCGCTTGGAGCGTTTATTATCGTTCTTGCGCTCTGGCTCATTTCAACTAGCGTTTTTGAGCGTTCGCGCAATGAATTTAACAGCACCTCACCCTTTGGCATCGCTTTAAAATCTATCTCAAATTCAAGCATCTCTTTTGCCAGCCTCTCATACGGCAGAGTCTTGATATAGTGGGCGTTTAGCCACTCTAGCTTGCTTGCGTTATAGGTGCTTGAGCTCTTGTTTATATCGTGCGGATCAAAGTACTTTAGCATATCGTCCATGCCGAAAATTTCGTCGTTTCCGTGGCTCCAGCCCAGACGCACGAGGAAATTTAAAAGAGCCTCAGGCAGATAACCCATGCGCTTATACTCCATCACGTCGGTCGCACCGTGGCGTTTGCTCAGTTTGCTACCGTCCTCGCCGTTTATCATCGCGACGTGATAAAATTTAGGCGCCTTAAAACCAAGCGCATCGTATAGCACGATTTGCTTCGGGGTATTTGATAGGTGATCGTCGCCGCGGATGACGTCGGTTACGCCCATTAGCGCATCGTCTATCACGACCGTGAAGTTATACGTCGGAGTGCCATCAGAGCGCGCGATGATGAAATCATCTAGGATATCTTCGACTCTAAATTTGACCTCGCCTTTGATGCCGTCGTCGATCACGATCTCGCCGCTTAGAGGCGCTTTGATACGGACAACAGGCTCTACTCCAACAGGCGGAGTGCCTGTAAATTCGCGGTAGCGATTGTCGTATTTGGGCCTCTCTTTTCTCGCTTCTTGCTCGGCGCGCAGAGCGTCTAGCTCGTCCTTGCTCATGTAGCATTTATAGGCTTTGCCCTCGGCTAGTAGCTTTTGTACGTACTCTTTATACATGTCAAATCTACGCGACTGATACGTCACCTCGCCGTCGTGATCCAGCCCGCACCAGGCAAAGGCCTCTTTTATCGCTTGCGTGGCCTCCTCGGAGTTGCGTTTTAGGTCGGTATCTTCGATGCGCAGCAGAAATTTGCCGCCGTTTGCTCTAGCGTATAAGTAGTTATAAAGCGCCGTCCTAAGCCCGCCGATATGCAAATATCCGGTCGGAGAGGGGGCAAATCTAGTTACTATTTGTGAATTTTGCATTAAATTTTACCTTTATAGCTTGCGCTTAAATTTAAAATGTTATAATGCTCAAATTATATTTACTTTAGACTTAAACAAAGGTTTTATATGTTAAAAAAGATCTCATTCGCCGCGTTTTTTCTCAGTTTTTGTATGGCTAACGCGAGCCAGATCTCAAACGGCATAGCCGTCATCATCGAAAACGAACCCATCACTGTAAACGAAGTGCGCAAAGCCGCCGCGCAGCTGCAAACAAACGAAGCAAACGCGCTAAATTTACTGATCCGCGATAGACTCGAAACCGCGCAGATCAAAAACCTAAAAATCGAAGCTAGCGACTACGAGCTAAATCAAAGGCTGCAAAAGATAGCAAGCGAAAGCGGCATGAACGTCTCCGATCTGCGCTCGGCCGTGCTATCAAAGGGCGGCGATTACGCGCAGTTTAAAGATGATGTCGCAAAAAGCATAAAACAAGAAAAGCTATATCAAAGCATATTTGCCGACGCTAAAATCAACATTTCAGAAAATGCGGCAAGGGCGTATTTCGAGCAAAATCGCGACCTTTTTGCGCACTTTACCGACGTGAGCGTGACTAGATACGTGGCGCCTTCGATGCAGCTTTTAGAGGCCGCCAGACAAAGCTCTCCGATGAACGCCAACCACAGCGTGCACATGGACGTGCTAGATCTAAAAATCGAGCAGATCCCGCCTCAACTACGAACGATATTTCAGCAGACCCCGGACGGCACTTTCACGCAAATTTTCCAGACTCCAGAGGGCTTTGAGATGTTTTACGTAGCGTCTAAAAAGGGGCAAACGATGCCTGAATTTGACGAGGTCAGAGACGAAGCGATGAACGCACTTTATAAACTCGAGCAAGACCGCGTCATCGGCGAATACTTCAACAAACTCCGCGCCAAAGCCAACGTCAAATATCTACGCTAAACTCAAATTTGAGCGTAAATTTAAGCCGATTTGATTCGGCTTAACTTCTTTTATTTTCGGCTAAATTTGACCGATTTTTTAAATTTAGTTGCTTACTCGCCAAGATCCGCACCTTTACAGCGTAAATTTCGCGAAAATTCACTTCGGGCACAAAATCCTAAAAAAAGGCAAAATTTGAACATAAACGAAGCGATAGAGGCAACCGCAAAAAAGCAAAAAGAGTGTCGGGGGAATTATCATCAAAAATGTAGTTTTTGGCTTTTTATTTATTTATGTCGTGCCATTTGTCATAGCTTTTATTCTGGAAACAATTTTTGAAAGCGACTCGGCGATACTTATTGTGCTTATCGTTTATATTCCGATGGATTTTGTGATTTGGACTATATGCTACGAAAGAGTAATGGCTGCATGGTACGAATACCCAACGTTCTATAAAAACGTTTTCGTCCGTGCAGCTATTCGCGATGTTGATCCAAATTTTAACTACGACCCGTTTGCCGGTATCAGCCCTAAAGAATTTCGCAAAATCGGCATTTATTCGCCTGACGAGTTTCGCGCCGAAGACCTAATTAGCGGAACGTATAATGGCGTCGAATTTAACCTCAGCGAAGCGATCGATATCCCAAACGATGCGAAGCTAAATTTCGGCGACTCAGCGGCGTTAAATTTACTCTCCACGATAGCTTTTGCATGGGAGACGATGAAGGATATGCAGGCGTTTAGCGGCTCGGTCTTGGTCTGCGAGTTTGATAAGAATTTTAGCGGTCAAACGACGGT
>CAURMS010000004.1:0-20249 GCA_963526085.1 uncultured Campylobacter sp.
ATTTTTTCATCTTGCCCGTTTCTATAAATTTTTGCAGCCTTTTTGGATCGTGGCTGGAGGCAAATCCGGTTGCGTCAAAGATGATCGTCGGGAACATATCGCTTTCGTTTTTTTGCATATTTTCTAAAATATTATCGGACAAGGTCTGCCTGTCGCCGTCCTCGTTCATAAATCTCTTTGAGTTTTTGCCGTCTACCGCGATCGCAAATATCAAATCCTCCGTCGGAATGCCGAACGAGTAGCGTCCCAGGCTAACCTGCACCGGCCGTTGCACCAGGATTTGACGGAGTGGAGGCTAGGGCAAGTCTTGGATTTTGCGCCGCTTTAAAGGCTTTATCTGCCGAAAATCCGCCGCTTGCGAATTTTTAGCTTTGTAAAATTTAACGTCTCCGGAAACGTTTTGTGCATCGTCGTCGGCCAGATTTTTATCAAATTTATACTCCTCTCTCACCTTTAGTCCTATCGCCGCGCCGTTTTTATCCAGCACGATTTCATCGACCTTTACGCGCTTTAGCGTCTTGCCGCCCTTGCTTTCAAAGTGAGAATTTAGCGCCTGCACGCACGCTCCGCCTCCGCCTACGGTCTCTAGGCTTCTTGCTACGCTATGTCCGCCCAGATGCTTTAGCTTTTCAGAGTACTGCACGCCTCTTGCTTTGGCAAATTCATACGCTCTTTTTGAGTTTTTGGCTATCCTATAGGACTGCTCTATGTAGTTAAAGCCCTTGCCCGCCTTGTTTAGATCTTTTACGAAAAGCTCGATGGAGTCTTTGATGCCGGCTTTTTCTTGTTGCTCGGTGCCCACGCAGGCAAAATCAAGCTGAGAAACGACGGAGTTTCCGCCCATTCGCGACATCTTTTCTAGTAGCGCCACGCCAAGTCCGCCTTCAGCAGCTACGATGCCCGCGACGTTTGCGCTAAGGCCGCTGCCCACTATCAAGACGTCGTATTCCGCGTCCCATTTTATCTCATCGTCCTGCGCCGCTTGCAAATTTAGCGCACCAACAGCGGCTGCCGCAAGGCCGGTTTTGATGAAATTTCTTCTAGAAATTTTTTGCATAACATCTCCTTTAAAGAATTTATAAAATTATACACCGCAAAAGGGGCGTAATAGCAATTTTAATACGCGTTTAATAGCATTAACTCTATAATTTATAAAAATTATCACTACTTTGTAATCAGGATGAATTATGACGAAAGAAGAGTATAAAAATTATTTCAAATTTGCTAGCAAACGCTATATCGCCTACATCCTGATAACCTGTACCGCGCTCATTTTGCCTTTTATATCTATCGGCGGAAATCAGTTTTTCCTGCTAAGCTTTGAGCGCAGCGAGCTACATCTGCTTTTTGCTAAATTTAACGTCCAAGAGCTGTTTTTGATGCCTTTCGTGCTAATCATTTTTTTTATTTTTATATTTTTTATGACGAATTTAGGCGGCCGCGTCTGGTGCGGCTGGAGCTGTCCGCAGACGATATTTCGCGCGATCTACCGCGACCTTATACAAACTAAAATTTTAAAAATCCGCAAAAGCATTTCAAATAAACAAACAATCACCGAGGGCGGCATCAAAAACGCACTAGCAGTCGCGATATGGAGCGTTTTGGCTTTTATCGCGGCGGCAAATTTTCTCTGGTTTTTCGTTCCGCCGCAGGAATTTTTCGCTCAAATTTCAAATCCAGCCGAACATAAAATTTTACTCGGAGCTTGGCTTGTTATCGCGGCGTTTTTGATATTTGACGTCGCGTTTTTGGGCGAAAATTTTTGCGTTTACGTCTGCCCGTACGCCAGAGTGCAGTCCGTGATGATCGATTCTGACAGCGTGCAGGTGATCTACGACGAGGCGCGGGGAGGTAAAATTTATGATGGTCAAACCAAACTCTGGAAAAAGCCGCCAGATCCGCAAAACGAGTGCACGGGCTGCGAAGCCTGCGTGAAAATTTGCCCGACGCACATCGACATCAGAAAAGGCATGCAGCTAGAGTGCATAAACTGCCTAGAGTGCGTAGATGCCTGCACGAAAACGATGTCGGGGCTAAATTTGCCTAGCCTCATTAGCTGGACTAGCTCAAATTCCCTAAAAACCAAGCAAAAAGTGCGGTATTTGCGCTTTAAAACCATCGGCTACTGCGCCGCCATCGCTATCGCCGCAACCGCGCTAACGCTAATGAGCGCCAAAAAAGAGAGCATGCTGCTAAATATCAACCGCACAAGCGAGCTATATAAGGTAAATAAAAGCGGCGAAATCGAAAATGCTTACGTGTTTTTGTTTGAAAACACCGACGCACAGGCACATGAGTTTTATTTTGACGTTAGCGCGGACGGGGCTAAAGCGCCGATAAAAATCGAGCACCCAAAGACTCAAATTTCGTTAAAAGCAGGCGAAAAAAAGAGAGTCGTAGTCGTGCTAAGCGCGCCTAAAGCGGCATTTGCCGGCACAAACGAACAAACAACAAAGATAGAAATCTCAGCCTACGCAGCGGATAACAAAGAAAAAATAAATGTTAAGAGACGGACTATTTTTGCCCATCCAAGCGAGTAAAAAATTATTTTTTTATAGTATAATCATACTTTAAGATTTTTTAAAATTTGGGGGCTATAAAAATGGATACGAAACCGACGAAACGAAGCGCTGAGAGAAAAGAGAAATTCATCCAAGCCGGGCTTGAAATTTTCCTCGAAAACGGCTACGAAAACACGAGTTTAACGGATATCATCAAAAAAAGCGGCGGGTCGCTAGCGAGCATCTACAAATTTTTTGAAAACAAAGAAGGGCTTTTTCGCGCTATCGTAGAGCGCGGATTTGACGACTTTAGAATGCAGATAGACGAAAAAATCGATCTAAATTTGCCGCATAAGCTGGATGATTTTTTAACCAAATTTGCGATGATATTTTTCGACATAATCTGTGAAAAGAAAACCACGCTAATCTCAAGAGTAATGATGAGCGAAGGCGCGAAAAACGACGGCCTTTTAGGTAAAGAGTTTTTGGATCAAATTTTAAGCAAAATCGATAAAATTTTAATCGATTTTTTCGAGCGCGAAGACATAAGAGTCCAACTAAATCCATGTATCTCTCCTTACGTCGCAGCCAAGGCGTTTGCCGCAGTCGTTAGAGAGCCTTATCATTATAATGCTATTTTGCTAAACGAGGACATAACGCTAAGCGCAGAAGAGCGCGAAGAGCACGTAAAAACGCGCATAGATATGTTTTTGCACGGCGTAAAAAAACGCTAAATTCGCCCCTCAAAAATTTGACTTTTCATTTAAATAAGAGTAAAATAGCCAATTTTATTTGTAACAAATATTACGAGTTAGATTTCGTATAAAATCTAAGAAATAAAGGCAAATTTATGAGAAATTTTAAAAATATCTCTGTTTTGTTATTGGCGTCGCTGCTTTTTACGGCATGCTTTGATGGTAACGATAAAAAAAGCGCGGCCGCAGCCGGACAACAACGGCAAATGCCGCCGTCAAAAGTCGATGTATTCGTAGCTAAAAAATCAGACGTGCCGATCAGCTTTGACTACACCGCGACCCTAACGAGCCAGCAAGACGTAATCATATATCCAAAAGTAAGCGGCACGATAACCAAGCAATTTTTTAAAGCAGGCGACAACGTAAAAGCAGGCGACAAGCTATTTTTGATAGATCCCGAAAAATACCAAGCCAGCTACGACGCGCTTGAGGCCGCTATCGGCGTAGCAAACGCAAATTTAAAAAACGCTCAGACCGAATTTAACAGAATCTCAAATTTATATAAGAAAAACGCCGTTTCGCAAAAAGAGTACGATGCGGCCGTTTCGGCGCTCGAGATCGCAAATGCAAATTTACTAAGCGCTAGAGCAAACGCTAAAAACGCCAAAATAGATCTAGGCTACACAAGCATAATCGCGCCTTTTGACGGCGTTTTGGGCGATAACCTAGTAGACGTGGGCTCGCTAGTCGTAGCAAACACGACTCAGCTCGTGCGCCTAACCAAAATCAACCCGATCGAGGCCCACTTCCACATCTCCGACGTCGATAACCTAAACCGCGTCAAAATGCAAGAAAGCGGCCTCTGGGCGCAAACAAACTCGGACGCCGTGCTTAAAGTCGGCCCGGGAGAGTTTAATGGCAAGGTAAATTTCATCGATAACGTCGTAAATACGAATATGGGCACAGTTTTAGCCAAGGCCGAATTTAACAACGACGAAGGCAAGCTGCTACCCGGCATGTTCGGCCACGTGACGATGGGTGGATTTTATCAAAAAGACGGCTTTAAAATCCCTCAAGTAGCACTCCAACAAACCGACGTCAAGACCTACGTACTAGTCGTAGAGGATGGTAAAGTAGCCTCCAAGGACGTAAAAATCACCTACCAAACCAAAGACGCCGCAGTCGTTAGCGAAGGGCTAAACGAAGACGATAAAATCATAATGAACAACTTCCTAAAAATCGGCGTGGGTGCACCCGTCGAGATAGATAAGGACCTAACCGAAAGCTTTGGAAAAGGCGCAAATTTAGAGCCTAAAAACGAGCAAGAAAAGGCTAAATGATGTTTTCTAAATTTTTTATAAATCGCCCGATATTCGCCACCGTCGTATCTATCATCATAGTTATCGCGGGCGCGATGGCGATAAAGGGGCTTCCTATCGAGGAGTATCCTAAGCTAACTCCGCCTCAAATTTCCGTTAGCGCCGTCTATACGGGCGCCGACGCTCAAACCATCTCCGACTCCGTAGCCAGCGCGATCGAGGATCAGATAAACGGTGTAGAAAACATGCTCTATATGCAAAGCACCTCAAGCTCGAGCGGCTCGCTAAATATCAACGTTTATTTTAAAATCGGCACCTCGGCTAAGCAAGCCACGATCGACGTAAACAACCGCGTCCAAGCCGCACTCTCAAGACTGCCTCAAGAGGTGCAAAACATGGGTGTAACCGTGCGCGAACGCAGCAGCTCGATCCTAGAGGTAGTCGGCTTTACGAGTTCAAACATGGACTTAGTCGAGCTGTATAACTACGTAAATTTAAACATCGCGGACGAGATCAAAAGGGTTAACGGCGTGGGCGACACGGCGCTAATCGGCAGTAAAGAGTACTCGATGAGAATTTGGCTAAAACCGGACAAACTAGCCTACTACAAGCTAACTCCTAGCGACGTCATCGCTCAAGTAAAAATCCAAAACAGCCAATACGCCGCCGGCAAAATAGGCGAGCAGCCCTCAGACGGCGACAATCCTTACGTTTATTCCGTTCGCTCAGACGGCCGTCTAAAAAATGCGGCGCAGTTTGGCGATATAGTAATCAAAAGCGCCGACGGAGCGGTGCTAAAGCTAAAAGACGTAGCGACCGTGGAGCTAGGAGCGGCTAACTACGCATCTGACTCGATGCTAAACGGCCAAGACGCCATCCCGCTTTTAATCTTTATGCAAAACGACGCCAACGCCCTAGCCACCGCGCAAGCAGTAAACGCAAAGCTTGACGAGCTAAGTAAAAATTTCCCCGCAGGCTTTAAACACACGATCGCATATAACCCGACCGAATTTATCGAAGTTTCTATCCAAGAAGTTATAAAAACTTTCATCGAGGCGATGATCCTAGTTATCATCGTTATGTATATGTTTTTAAAGAGCTTCCGTGCCACTATCATCCCGATACTAGCCGTTCCCGTGTCTATCATCGGCACGTTTGGCGGACTATACGCGATGGGATTTAGTATAAATTTGATCACGCTTTTTGCGCTCATACTTGCCATCGGTATCGTCGTGGACGACGCCATCATCGTTATCGAAAACGTGGAGAGAATTTTACACGAGGATAAAAATATAACCGTCAAAGAAGCAACCTACAAGGCGATGGAGGAGGTGCAAACGCCCGTCATCTCGATCGTACTCGTTCTCTCGGCCGTTTTTATCCCCGTTTCTTTTATGGAGGGCTTTGTCGGCGTGATCCAGCGCCAGTTCGCGCTTACGCTCGTTACTTCAGTTTGTATCTCGGGCTTTGTGGCGCTTACGCTTACTCCTGCGCTTTGCGGCGTTATGCTAAAAAAACAAGAGAGCAAGCCGTTTTGGTTCGTGCAGAAATTTAACGACTTTTTCGACTGGAGCACGAAAATTTTTACTGCAGGCGTCGCAACGGTACTTCGCCACGTTATCATCAGCCTTATTTTGATAGGCGTTATGGGTTTTGCGACTTACGAGCTGTTTAAAAAAGTCCCAAGCGGCCTCGTACCGTCCGAGGATAAAGGAGCGTTGATGGTTATCACTTCGCTCCCGCCGTCGTCAAATATGCTAAAAACCAAAAAAGAAGTTCAAAATATCAACCAAGCCATCCTTAGCAACCCAAATGTCGAGTTTATGATGAGTTTTGCGGGATACGATATGCTTGCGGGTGCGCTTAGAGAAAACTCGGCCATCAGCTTTATCAAGCTAAAAGACTGGAGCGAGAGAAAAACGCCAGATAGCCAAGCAGACGCATTAACAGGGCCTTTTAACGGTATGCTTTGGGGCTCGAAGGAGTCGATGAGCTTTGTCGTAAATGTCCCGCCTATCATGGGTCTTTCGATGACGGGCGGCTTTGAGATGTATCTACAAAATAAAAGCGGCAAAACCTACGCCCAGATCGAAGCCGACGTGAAAAAAGTAGTCGCGGCGGCAAACGCTCGCCCGGATCTAACCAGCGTGCGCTCGACGCTAGAAACCAACTACCGCCAGTTTAAAATCGACGTCGATAGACAAAAAGCCCAGATGTTTGGCGTGAGCGAGAGCGAAATTTTTAGCGCGATAGGTTCGACTTTTGGCTCTTACTATATCAACGACTTTAGTCTTTTCGGTAAATCCTACCGCGTCTATGCTAGAGGCGAGGACCGCTTTAGAAACAACCCCGAAGACTTGCGTAAAATTTACGTCCGCTCAAAAGGCGGCGAGATGATACCACTAAACTCCGTCGCCACCCTAACCAGAATTTTGGGTCCCGATATCGTGGATAGATTTAACCTTTTCCCGGCGGCTAAGATCCAAGGCGACCCAAAACCGGGTTACACATCGGGAGATGCGATAAAAGCGATACAAGAAGTAGTTGAGCAGACGCTAAATACGGAAGAGTACGCCATCAGCTGGGCGGGCACGGCGTATCAGGAGGTTAGCTCGCAAGGTACGGGTGCGACGGCGTTTATATTCGGTATGATTTTCGTATTTTTGATCCTAGCGGCGCAGTATGAGCGCTGGCTCATCCCGCTAGCCGTTATCACGGCCGTTCCGTTCGCGGTTTTTGGCTCACTAGTCGCCGTTTGGGCTAGAGGGCTAACAAACGATATCTACTTCCAGATCGGACTACTGCTTCTCATCGGTCTATCGGCTAAAAACGCGATCCTTATCGTCGAATTTGCGATGCAAGAAAGGCAGGCAGGCAAGAGCGTGTTTGACGCGGCCGTTAATGCAGCCAAACTTCGCTTCCGTCCGATCGTCATGACCTCACTCGCGTTTACATTGGGCGTTTTCCCGATGGTTATCAGCACGGGTGCTGGCGCTGCGTCTCGCCACTCGCTAGGCACGGGCGTGATCGGCGGCATGATAGCGGCCACTACGATAGCGATATTTTTCATACCGATGTTTTACTATCTGCTAGAAAAGCTAAACAACAAAGTCTGGGATAAAAAACCAAGCGGAGCACAGGAGATCAAAAATGTATAAAATTTTAACTTTAGCCGCGGCGCTATTTTTAGCCGGTTGCTCGTTTCGCCCCGAGATACCCGAGGTCGATACGAAATTTGAATCTACGTATAAATTTGAAACTAGCGACATCGCAGACGAGTGGTGGAAGGAGTTTGGCGACTAAACTCTAAACGCCCTCGTTGATAGCGCGATTGAGAAACACACCGACCTTCGCACGGCTTTTTTAAATTTACAAAAAGCGGCCGCAAGCCTAGGCGTCTCTGAGGCCGATCTTTTTCCTGGCGTAAATTTAAACGTCGGCTACACCAAAGCAAAAAGCAGCGGCGAGACCTACACTAAACAGCCTCAAACGCGCTACCGAAACTCTGAGGTAAATTTGGGCCTTAGCTACGAGATAGATCTGTGGGGCAGAGTGCGAAACAGCGTCGAGTCGGCTAAAGCCAGTCTAAACGCGACCAAGCTCGACTACGCTACCGCGCGCCTTAGCATAAGCTCTAATGTGGCTAAAAGCTACTTCGCGCTCGTGGCTCTAAATATGCGCGAAGCCGTGTTAAAAGACACGCTAAAAACCTATGAGGAGACGTTGGCGCTTCGCAAAACGCAGCTTGATCTAGGTGGTATAAACGAGACGACCTATCTGCAAAGCAAAGCCGCCGTCGAAAGCGCCAAAGTAAGCCTATTAGAAGTGCAAACCTCGCTATCTCAGGCTCTAACGTCAGTAGCGATACTAACGGGTAAATCAAACGACGAGATCCTAAGCGGCGCCGTGCAAAGCGCTAAAATGCTACCTAAAGAGCCCGAAGTGAGTGCAGGCGTGAGCGCGGACATACTACTGCGCAGGAGCGACGTAGCTAAAGCCTACGCCGATCTAAACGCCACTAACGCGCTAATCGGCGTCGCAAAAGCCGACTATCTGCCATCCATCTCGCTAACAGGGCTTTTTGGATTTTCCAGCGTGGATTTTGAAAATATCTTTATCAGTAACGCCAACACGTGGAGCATAGGCGGCACTTTGGTGCAGAAAATTTTCGACTATGGCAGAACGAAAAACAACGTCCGCATAGCAGAAACTAACGAGCAAATCGCGGCCGTAGCTTACGAAGCTACGATCAAAAAGGCTCTGGGCGAGGTTAGAGACGCGCTAAATAATCGCAAAAACGCCAAACTAACGCTAAATCAAGTCAAAGAGCTCCTAAACTCGCAAGAAAAAATCTATAAGCTAGCCAAGGATCAGTTTGAAGAAGGCTACACGGGGCACCTGGAGCTACTAGACGCACAACGCAACCTACTCTCGGTTAGACTCCAAGACATCGCGGCAAATTTAAACCTCATCGACTCGGTCGTAGACGTTTATAAGGCATTTGGCGGCGGGTTTAAAGCCGAATAATTTTACTTTTGGCGGAGCTTTCCGCCTCTTTCTTTTAAATTTTAGCTGTTGTTTCGGCTAAAATTTACTTGTTTTGCTTCAAATTTTGCGCTTGATTTTGCTGTTGGCGCACGACTTGGGGTAAATTTGCATTCAAATGCGTAAATTTGTTTCAAATTTGAGCTATAGGCAAAGCTGTCAAATTCGCATCGTACTATCCAGTATGTACGTTTTGCCAAATTTCCAAATTTGACGCTTCAAATTTAGCTCGGTCATACGGTTTTGGCAGGTGGCGCTATGAATCATATTGCCGCAAATTTACGTTTTAAACTTTTAAATTTGCAACCCAGAAATTAGCGCAATTTGGAAAGAAACGACAACGCTACTCTAGATTTCGTTAAATTTTACTCTTTGTCCGTCAAAATTTGCACGATAGTTTCTGGTAAAATTTCATGCTCTATCGCGTGGATTTTAGCTTCAAATTCCTCAAGGCTCATCCTCGCGCTCTTTTCAAACGCGCGCTGAGCGATGATTTTGCCGCCGTCTAGCTCCTCGCTCACCCAGTGCACGCTCACGCCGCCCACCTTCATATCGCTATCAAAGCTCTCTTTTATCGCATGCGCGCCCTTAAAAAGCGGCAACAGCGACGGATGTAAATTTATCGCGCGAACTTGGCTTGTAAAAACGGGCGTGAGGATACGCATAAAGCCTGCAAGCACCGTTAAATCGACGTTTGCGCGCTTGATTTCCTCTACGACCGCGGCGTCAAATTCCTCTCTCGAGGTGAAATTAACGTGCTCGATGACGACGCTTTTTAGGCCGTATTTCGCGGCTTTTGCGATGCCGCCTGCGTTAGCTTTATTTGTTAGCGTTAGCGCGACTTCGATCCTAGTTTCGCCAAAAACCTTGCCGTGCAACCTATCTAAAATCGCCTCCAAATTCGAGCCGCCGCCGCTAAATAAAACCGCTATTTTTTTCGTAAACATTTGAGTCCTTTGATGACGTCCGCGGCCGTGAGCGCGTAGTCGTTGATTTTGATTTTGCGAGCGGCTAGAGCGTGAGCTAGCGTACCCGAGATCGCGGCATTTAGCGGGCTATAACCCTGAGCGAGTAATCCCGCGACGATACCGCTTAGCGCGTCTCCGCTACCGCCTTTTGCGAGCGCAGCGCTACCCTGCGTCATGACGTAAACCTCGCCGCCTTGTGCGATTAACGTATTTGCGCCCTTTAACACAAGCACGCATTTAAAATTTTGGCTAAAAATTTGAGCGAGTTTGAAGCGATTTTTTTGCACTTCATGAGCGTCAAATTTGTCAAGATTTGCAAGATCTAGCAAGCTCACAAACTCCTTTGGATGCGGCGTTATCACGACTTTTTCGTTGTTTAAAAGCTCAAGCGTGTGCGGCTCGTAGCAAAGATCGGCGTCAATAACGAGCGCGTCTTTTGTTTTTAGCTCGCTAAAAAGCTCGTTTTTTTGCGCCTCATCAAGCTCGCCAAGGCCCATACCGACGGCACCGACTCTCATTTTTGGCGTTATGCGCGCGCTTTGCATCAAAACGGGCTCAATGTTTAAATTTTCGCCCACGACGCTAACGAGCCCTGCGCCCATAGTTAGTGCGGCAAGTCCCGCTATACGCGCCGCTCCGACCTTTTCGCCGCTAACGACAAACACGTGGCCAAAGTCGCCCTTGTTAGCGTTTTGCTTTACGCGAAACGGTAAATTTAAATCGCTTTTCCCAAGTTTATAAAAGCTCGTCCCCGTCTCGTAAAGCTCGCGAGAAAGGCCTAAATTTGCGACTTTTACGTGCCCCGCGAAATCCTTTGCAAAGTCGCTATAAAGCGCGAGCTTTAGCGCGCCCATGGTCACGGTCGTATCGGCCTTAAAAACCGCGCCTTGCGATAAACCGTTTTTATCAAGCCCGCTTGGGATGTCGCAGGCGAGCTTGTAGCCGGGTTTTGCGTTTAGTAGATTTATCAAATTTATCATTCGAGCGTCTAGCTCGCGGCTAAGTCCGGTTCCGAAAATCCCATCGATGATGCAGTCAAATTCGCCGCTTTTCGTCAAATTTGAGATCAAATTTACGCCACATTTTAGCGCCCTTGTTAGCTCTGTTTTTGAGATTTCATTTTGTTTGTCGCTCGCCAACAACGCAAAACAATCAAATTTGCCACTCAAAAGCCGAAGCGCAGCAAGTACGTCTGCGCCGTTGTTTCCGCTACCGACGACGCCTAAAATTTTGCGTCGTTTTTTTGAGGATTTTTTAAATCTGGTTCGCACGGCGTTAGCTAACGCGTTAGCGGCGTTTTGCATCAAAACTTCGGTGTTAAGCCCAAACTCGCTCACGGCTCTAGCGTCAAGCTCCGCCGTCTCCCAAAATAGCTTTTTCATGCACCCTCCTGCTTCACTCGGTAGCTCAAAGCCTCCAAAATATGTGGCTTTTTGATGATGCGTGAGCCCTCGATGTCGGCGATCGTGCGGGCGACTTTTAGGGTTTTATTAATAGCGCGGCGGCTGAGCGAAAACCTCTGCGTTGCATTATCTAGCACGCCGCTCGCCTCGTCGTCGCAAATGCAAAATTTGGCTATCTCTTCGTCGCCAAGCTTGCCATTTAGCTCGCTTTGAGAGCGCGAGATTTGTGCCTCAAAGACGCGCAGCACGATCTGCCACATCGCTTCGCTCGTGACGTCGCTTTTATCGCTCGCGGCCACCTCATCCATCTGTACGTGAAGGTCGATGCGGTCAAGCACGGGCGCGGAGATGCGCGATTTATAGCGCTTGATCTCGAGCTCCGAGCATTTGCACTCTAGATTTTTAGAGAGCAAGTTGCCGCATGGGCACGGGTTCATCGCGGCTACGAACATAAATTTGGTCTCATACGTGACCTTTGAATTTACGCGCGAGATGTTGATTTTATAGTCCTCCAGCGGCTCGCGCAGGCTCTCTAAAATTTGCGGAGCAAAGTGCGGAAGCTCGTCGAAAAAGAGTATCCCGCCGTTGGCCAGCCCAACCTCGCCGATCCTAGCCGCGCTCGATCCGCCGCCAAATATCGAGCTGCGCGTGCTCGTGTGATGAGGCGAACGAAAGGCGCGGAGTGTGGAAAATTCGCTCTCCTGTTGGTTTAGCGAGCTGTAAGCGCAGCTGAGTAAAATCTCATCCAAGCTTTGCGGTGGCAAAATGTATCGCAGGCGCTTGGCGCTCATGCTTTTGCCACACCCCGGGCTTCCTTCAAAGATAATATTGTGCATACCGCAAGCGGCCACCAGGCAGGCTCTTTTTGCCCTACTTTGGCCTTTTACGTCGCTAAAATTTAGCTCAAAATTTTGATTTTTTACGAAGCTTTTTTCGCCGATTTTGATCAAATTTGAAAAAAGCGGATGAACAGCGCCGACTTTGCACGAGGCGGCAAACTCTGGCTCGAGGAAAAATTTGATCGCCTCGGCCAAATTTGAAACGGCGTAAATTTCTAAATTCGGTATTGCGCCCGCTTTTTGCGCTATCTCTTGCGGGATCAGCACACGAGAGCCGGGTGCTTTCGCGCTCAAAAAAAGCAGGATAGAAAACAGGCTAGCCGTACTTTTGACTCCTCCGTCAAGCCCAAGCTCGCCGAATGCAAAAATAGGCTCAAAGTCGCGCTCTTTTTGCAAAGCGATTAAAAGCGCGATGGGTAGGTCAAAGTGGCTACCGGATTTTGGCATATCGGATGGGGATAAATTTATGATGATTTTTTGCGCGGGGAAGGAGAAGTTTAACGACAAAAGCGCTGATTTTACGCGCTCGGCGCTCTCTTTTATCGAGGCGCCCGCAAGACCCACGATATTAAGTGCGGGCAAACCGCGGTTAAAACTGGACTCGACATCCACAAGCCGTAATTCGTCATTATAAGTGGCGCATTTTAGGGCTTTCATGCGTTTTTTTGCTTTTTATACTCTTTGTCAAATTTTTTGCGTTTGTTGTATCCGATGCGCTCGATAAAAAGGTGTCCGTCGAGATGATCCATCTCGTGCTGGATCGCGACCGACAAAAGCCCATCGGCCTCGAGCTCTTGGCGCTCGCCGAAGCGGTCTTGATATTCTAGCGTTATAAACTCGGCTCTTTTTACGTCCTCGTAATATCCAGGTACGCTCAGGCAGCCTTCTTGATAGATTATCTCACCCTCTTTGCGTAAAATTTTGGGATTTATGATTTCTAGCAGATCCTCTTTGCGCTGCTCTTTGCTCTCTTCTTCGACTAAATTTATGATCAAAATTCGCTTAGCCTCGCCCGTCTGGATGGCGGCTAGTCCGATGCCGTTTTTAGCAATCATGGTTTCATACATATCGTCTAAAAATTTATGCAGTTCGGCGTCAAAAACTTTCACTTCAAGCGATTTGACGAAAAGTTTTTTGTTCGGATAGGTTAGGATTTCTAGTATCATTTTTCAGTCTTGTCCTCTAGTACTAAAAAGTGTTCGCCGTCTCTGCCGGTGTTTACAAGCGAATCAAGCGCCAAAGAAAGCATCTCCTCGATAGTTTTTGTCATGTTTAGATCAAAAGTGACCACTTCCATATCAAACTCGTACTTCTCTCCATTTAGCATGAAAGAGGTATCGTAAAACATATCGGTTATACGTTTGCAAGCCTTTTGTGCGCCGCTTATGTCGGTATGTTTCATCAGCATAGCAAAACATCCTCCGCCGTAGTGCGACAATATATCGCTGCGCCTCGATGTACGAAGCAACATGCGAGATATATTTTTTAAAACGGCTAACTTGCCTTTTGATCCGATACCGTCCAGCGCGCTATCCTTTGGTTTTAGCAACATTACGGAGGATTTATAGTCGTATTTTTTTATATTTTCAGACTCGATACCGAGCGTCTTGAGGAAAAATTTTCTATTATATACGTCAAATTTTTCATCATATATAGACTGTTCTTCGACCAGCTTAAAAACCTTACTAATCTCTTCGTAGCTCGTTTTTATAACTTCGATATGCTTGTCCATTAGCGAATTTAGCTTGTTTAAGTCTTCGTTAAAAGAGTTAAAGACGCTTTGTATCGTGATCAAATTTACATTTGGATCTAGGCTTTCCGACCGTTTTTTGATGATAGTTTTTAAAACTCCCAAATTTTTATATATGAGCGCAACGGCCTGAAGCATGCTTTTTATCTGCATAAAGCTATTTTTGACCTCGCGCTCGATATTGATTTGTCTATCGTCCTCGAGTTTGCCGATCTCGTCTTCGATCTTTATGATTTCGCCGACCTTTTTCTTAAAATCATCAGACTGCTTTTCGAGCATCTTTTCAAAAAAAACGGTGTAGTTTTTCGGGATCGAGGGGATATTTTCCTCGGTAAGTTCTTTTATAATCGCCTCGGAAAAACCGTAGATGTTAAACTCGTCCTTTTTGGCTTTTGCGCCTACTTTTTGAGTAGGCGCGCTATTTGCCGCTACGTTTTCGCTTTTTTTGTTGTCTAACTTTATCAAATTCTACTCTTTACTTAAAGCTTTTCTCCAAAACTTTATCTATAAGCCCGTACTCTTTGGCTTCGGCAGAGCTCATGAAAAAGTCCCTGTCGGTATCTTTTTGGATTTTAGCTAGTTTTTGACCCGTATTTTTGGCTAGGATCGCGTTTAAAATTTCTTTCATGCGCAAGATTTCCTTCGCCTGAATCTCTATATCCGTCGCCTGTCCGCGCGCACCGCCTAAAGGTTGATGGATCATGATACGCGAATTTGGTAACGCATAACGCTTACCTTGCGCCCCGCAGCTAAGCAAAAACGCGCCCATAGATGCTGCCTGACCTATACAGATCGTGCAGACATCGGGCTTGATGTAGTTCATCGTATCGTAAATGCTAAATCCGCTCGTTATCACGCCGCCCGGACTGTTTATATATAGATAGATGTCCTTGTCTGGGTCTTCGGCCTCTAAAAACAGCATCTGAGCCACGATCGCAGAGGCCATGCCGTCCTCGATCTCGCCACTAAGCATTATTATGCGGTCTTTTAGCAGGCGCGAGTAGATGTCGTAGCTTCTCTCGCCCTTGCTCGTACGCTCGATGACGTAGGGGATGTAGTAGCTCATTACTCCGCCTTTTTCTCTTTCTTATCGCTCTTTAGCGCAAACATCTCGTTAAATAGCTTCTCCTCGATCATCGACATTTTGATCGCAGGTAAAATCCCTTGATTTTTGTAGTTTTCAAGGTGCTGTTTCGGATCTACGCCCGAGCGATACGCCTCGAAATACACCGCTTGGATCAGCTCTTGATCGCTTACTTTGATATCTCTGCGGCGCGCTAGTTCGTCTATTATAAACGTTAGCTTCACGCTTTTTACGGCGTCGTCGCGGTATGTCTCGCGCTGTTTAGTTAGAGCGTCTTTATCCTCTCTAAATTTAGCCATCTGCTCAGGTGTAAAGCTACTCCAAGCGCTGCGGAATTGCATATCCATCTCTTGCTCTACGATGTTTTTTGGCACATCGAAGTTAAATTTAGCCACGATCGCGTCGGCAAATTTAGGCTTTAGCTCCTCGTTTACGTTTTTAGCGTGCTTCTCGGCTTTAATCTGCTCTTTTAGTCTCTCTTCAAACAGCTCGACGCTTACCTTTTCCTCGCCCGGCATGATGCGTTTTAGCGTCTCTTCGTCGATCTCTTCAGGCACTTTTTTACCTTGGATTTCGTGTAGTTTTACTTTAAACGTCGCGTCTTTGCCCGCAAGGTGCGCGGCGCCGTACTCGGCCGGAAATTTAACCTTCACATCACGCTCTTCGCCAACTTTTAGCCCGATCATACCGTCCTCAAAGCCTGGTATAAACTGACCTGAGCCGATTTCTAGTAGGTAGTTTTCAGCTTTGCCGCCCTCAAAGGCAACGCCGTCTACGAAGCCCTCGAAGTCAAATTTAGCAAAATCGCCCTTTTCAAGTGCGGCTTTTTCTATTTTTTCTAGCGGAGCCATCATTTTCAAAATTTCATTTTTTCTCTCGTCGATCTCTTTTTTAGTTACGCGCGGAGTGGTGACGCTTTCTATCAGCTCCTCGTAGCCGTCGATGTTTATAACGGGTTTAAACGAAAGCTCGATCTCAGCGTCTATCTCGTTCTCGCTTCTATCAAATTTAGTCACGATCGGCTCGCCGATAACCTCTTCAAATTTTCTATTTAGCTCTTTTAGTCCAGCGTCTATCACGTCTTTTAGCGCGTCTTGCTCGGCATCGGCTGTTAGTTCTTTTTCGTAACGTTTTAGAACTACGTTCACGGGCACTTTGCCCGCTCTAAATCCGTCTATTTTCATATTTTTCGCAGCTTTTTTAGCAGCGTTTTCGAGTTTGGATTTTACGTCCGCGCTCGGTATTTTCGCACTTAGCGAAGCGTTTACGGCGTCGATCGCCTTGGTTTTGATTTGCATTAAATTCCTTTAAAAAATAAAAATTTCCTAGAGTGTAGCAAAATTTTCCTTATTCATAGTATAAATTTAAGCGCGCGAAAGGCGAATTTAAGTAAAATCGTTTATCAAAATTTAAATAGCGAAATGAATCAGGAACGCAAATGCAAGAAAATTTAAAAAATGAGAATTTAAAAAAAGAAAAGTTTGAAAGCTGCGTCGAGCAGATGCTAAATTTAGTCGGCGAAGACCCACACAGAGAGGGGCTGGTTAAAACTCCCGAGCGCGTTTTTAAAGCTTATGAGTTTTTAACGAGCGGCTACTCGCAAAACCCAAAAGTCGTACTAAACGACGCGCTGTTTGACAGCTCGAATAACGAAATGGTGCTCGTGCGCGATATCGAATTTTACAGCCTTTGCGAGCATCATTTGTTGCCGTTTTTCGGGCGCGTGCACGTAGCCTACATCCCAAATCACAAGGTCGTGGGCCTTAGCAAAATCCCACGCATGGTAAATATATTTGCTCGCCGCCTGCAGATCCAAGAGCAGCTCACCGAGCAAATCGCCGAAGCTGTGCAAGACGTCATCAAGCCAAAAGGCGTGGGTGTCGTCATCGAGGCGCGCCACATGTGCGTGGAGATGCGAGGCGTGGGCAAGATCAACTCGACCACTACTACGTCGGCTCTGCGGGGCTGCTTTTTAAAGAGTAGCGAGACTAGACGCGAGTTTTTCTCCCTCATAAATTCGCACAAAGAAGTGAGATTTTAGTGAATTTAGATAGCTTAAAATCAAAGCTGGGGGCAAATTTATCTCTCTCTAGCGTCTTTGGCGTGATAGAACGAATTTCTGCTACGACGATAGAGATCTCTGGCCTTCGCCCCAGTATCGGCGACATCGTGCAAATTTGCGCTAAAGACAAGAGTAAAAGCGGGCTGGCGATGGTGACCGAGGTGCGGCAAAATACCGCGCTCATCTCGCCCTTTGGCTTTGTAGAAGGCTATAAGATCGGCGACTTCGTCTATCAAAGCGACCAAGGTATGAAAATCCCCGTCGGCGACGCTCTTTTGGGGCGCGTAGTGGATCCTTTTATGAATCCAAAAGACGGCAAAGGCGCGATCGCCGCGACCGAGTACGCTCCGATAATGCGCGCTCCGATCGATGCGATGAAGCGCGGACTAATAGATGAAATTTTTAGCGTCGGGGTTAAAAGCATAGACGGACTGCTAACCTGCGGTAAAGGCCAAAAACTTGGCATTTTCGCGGGCTCTGGCGTGGGTAAAAGTACACTTATGGGCATGATCGTCAAAAACTCGCAAGCTCCGATCAAGGTAGTCGCCCTAATCGGCGAGCGCGGCCGCGAGGTGCCGGAGTTTATCGAGAAAAATTTGCACGGCGATCTAAGCGGCACCGTCGTCATCGTAGCCACTAGCGACGATAGCCCGCTGATGCGAAAATACGGCGCCTTTTGCGCTATGAGCGTGGCAGAATACTTCAAAAACCAAGGCAAAGACGTGCTTTTCATCATGGATAGCGTGACGAGATTTGCCATGGCGCAACGAGAGATCGGGCTGGCGCTGGGCGAACCGCCGACGTCCAAGGGCTACCCGCCATCCGTACTCACCCTACTGCCTCAACTGATGGAGCGCGCGGGCAAAGAGGAAGGCAAGGGCAGCATAACGGCCTTTTTTACCGTGCTAGTCGACGGCGACGATATGAGCGATCCGATAGCCGACCAGAGCCGCTCGATCCTAGACGGCCACATCGTGCTTAGCCGCGAGATGACAGACTTTGGCATCTACCCGCCTATAAACATCCTAAACTCCGCCTCGCGCGTGATGAGCGACATCGCGAGCAAAGAGCACAGAGCAAACGCCGCCAAGCTAAAGCGCCTCTACTCGCTTCTAAAAGAAAACGAAGTCCTGCTACGCATCGGCGCGTATCAAAAGGGCAGCGACAAAGAGCTAGACCTCGCGATCTCGAAAAAAGAATTTATAGATAACTTCCTAAAACAAGACGCCGAAGAGGGCTTTAGCTTCGAGCAGACGCAGGAGCTGCTAAGCGGGATAAACTAGTCAAATTTAGGCTTTTCGGGCAAATTTGGTGCACGATTTATCCTGCCGGTTCTTAAATTTGACGAGTTAAATTTAAGCCAAATATTTTTATCGCGCGGCGCACAAAGGATCAAATTTGAGCAGAAACTACGACGAAAATCCGCTGATTTTACAGGACGATTTTTACCGCATCGCGGCCGGCTGCGCCTTCTTATTTAGCATCAATCTTCTTATGACGTTTTTTATATTTTTTAGCGGCATGGTAGATTGGCAAAGCGGCTCATTTTGGGAAGTTTTTAGGGCAGAGGCAATGCGAGACCCTAGGTTTGCTTCGATGTTTGGTAGCGGTATTCTTATGAATATTTTAGCCGCCGCCGACCTAATCAAAAAACTCAAAAATCCCTCGCTCGTTTACCTTTACGAAGATAAAATTTTCCAAACCAAAAAGGGAGTAACGATAAATTTGACGGATGTCCGCGAAATGCGAAAATCGCCCTATCAAATTTTAGGAACGATACCGAAAAATCCGCTTTCCTCGATAGTGATCCCGTTTATGTTCGTCTTGGCCGCATTTGTTTTTTATGCACTGATTTTTTTCGCCAAATGCGTGCTCAGAGCCTTTGACAAAGACGTAAATTTAAGCTACTTTTGCAACCTTGCCCTGTTTAGCCAAACGAGCGTTATAAATATTTATTTCATCTCAAAATCAGACTACGCCGCGGTGCGGGAGTATTTTAGGGCGAAACTGGGCTCCGATATCGCGGACGCGCATTGGACGATCAAATTTTACGATGCCAGAAACATTCAACAGATTTAAATTTGACGCTTGTTCTCGTCTTTATCACGCGTCAAATTTAACTGAGCAAAGATACAAATTTATCCCGAGTCGGTGCAAAATTTGGATTATTTTCGCCAAATTTTCACTCAAGATGCGAAAATTTTAATTTTTAAATTTTCTAAAACCTTAAGAAATCAAACTAAGTTTAGGATATATTTTATCTTTTTATATCAAATTTGGCCGAAACGGCGATGTTTTGCTTATTTGATAAGGAATTTCAATATATAAACTCTATCAAAAACCGCTTAAATTTGAAAAAACTAAGCTAAAATTTTAATCAAAAATTTATAAAATTTGTTATATTATCGTCGCGAAAATAAAAGGGATAAAATATATCCTAATTGATAAAGGTCAAGCGTGAGAGTATATCTAGACAACAATGCCACGACGATGGTCGATCCCGAAGCTTTCGAGCTTATGAAGCCGTTTTTCTGCGAAAAATACGGTAACCCAAACTCGCTTCATAGGTTCGGCTCCGAGACGCACCCCGCGCTTCGCCGCGCGATGGATCAGCTCTATGCTGGCATAAACGCGAGCGATAACGACGACATCGTGGTCACGGGCTGCGCTACCGAGAGCAACAACTGGGTGGCTAAAGGCGTTTTTTTCGATCATATATTAAATAAAGACAAAGATCACGTCATAATTAGCGCCGTCGAGCACCCGGCGATCTCGGCGACATTTGAGTTTCTCAAAAAATACGGCGTTCGCGTGAGCCGCGTGCCGGTAAACGAAAACGGCCTACTAGATCCAAACGACCTAAGAAAGCTAATCGACGACAAAACCGCGCTCGTTAGCATCATGTGGGCAAATAACGAAACGGGCACCATTTTCCCGATCAAAGAGTGTGCGGCGATCGCTCACGAGCACGGCGCGCTATTTCACACCGACGCGACGCAAACCGTGGGCAAGATCAAGATAAACGTGCGCGAGATGGGCATGGACTTTATGAGCTTTTCGGCGCATAAATTTCACGGACCAAA
>CAURMS010000005.1:0-17112 GCA_963526085.1 uncultured Campylobacter sp.
CCAAGCTCGCTCACGTAGCCTCCTAGCGCGTTTAGCATGCGTTTTGCGGTGCGCTGCGAGTGGCCGACCTTTCCTAGGCTACCCCACTGATAAAGCTGTCCGTAAATGGCCTCTGAGCCGTATTTATCGAAGTTTTCTTTCAAAATTTTGGCGCTTAGCTTTATCGCCTCGTCCCAGCTAACGCGCACGAAGGGCTCTTTGCCGCGAAGCTGCGGCTTTGGATCTGCGGGACTAGCCAGGAAGCTTTTGCGCACGTATGGGTATTTCACGCGCGTTTCGTTTTGGATGTGATCGCTTAGGGCGTTGTTTAGCACCGTTGGCATCGCGTCGCCCTCAAATGGCTCGGTACCAACGACCCTACCGCCGATGGTTTGGACGTAAAATGCGCCAAATTTATTCGCGCAAAGCCCCATCTGCTCGTCAAATATCGCCTGCGCCGCCGCGTCAAATTGTTTTGCCTGCGCTGAAGCCGCAGCTAGCGCACCTAGTTTTAGAAAGTCTCGTCTTTTCATGGTTGTCTCCGTTAAATTTAAATTTGTTGGTTGATTTGGTTTAAATTTAGCGGGATTTATGAGGTTGAACTTTGCATTGTTTGCCTTTAAACGTATTACGCGACCTCGCGTCTTGGTGGTGATTTTACGAAATTTAGGCTTAATTCTCGTTTTAAAGGCAGTTTTAAAAATAGCGTAAATTTAGGCCAAATTTGATAATATCTCATCAAAATTTAAAGGAAGCAAATGTCAAATTTGAAAGCCGAATTTGAGATAAAGCCTAGCGCCGAGTATGAAGCGATGACGCGCGAGGTGGGCAAGATCGTTTATAAGGGCGATAAATTTATGCGCTACATCAGCCTTTGCGACTTTGCGGCGATCATTATCGGGATGATTTTTATCACGCTTTTGTGCGTCAAATTTTACTTCAGGGAGCTTAGCGACTTGCTTAGGGATTACGGTTTTAGCGGCGTGGAAAATCTAGCCTACCTATCGTGGATGGCCGCGTTTTTTACTCTGCTTTACGCTACTGGGCTGCGGCCTTGGCTGCTTACTCGCGCGCTGATAAATAAAGCAAACTACGGCGAATTCGGACCAAAAAGCGTGATCTTAGAGGATGGGTTTTTCGTGCAAAAAAGCAAATTCGGCGAGGGCAGATATTTTTATAACGTCATCAGCGACGCCCGCTATGTCGGTAGTTTCGTCGTCGTTATCATCGCAAACTCCATGTTTTACGCCGTGCCGCGCGAGGCTTTTTTAGACGGCGGGGCGGAGTTTTTAAGCGAGATAAAAAAGCGCGCGAAGCTAGACGCGCAAAATCAAATTTAGGATTTAAAATGAGCGAATTTGACGAGCTAAGTTTACACGAGCCGTTTTTAAAAGGGTTGCGCAATCTAATAAACGGCAACCAAGCTAAGCCTGAGGATTTGGTGGAAATTTCGCACGAAATTTTTGATTTTGAAGCGATGGCGACCGTGACGTGGGAGTTTTACGGCAAGCGCGAAGAGAGCAAGATAGCAGGCGGCACAAAAGAGCAGATACATTTCGGCGACGACGCGCGCGGCTACGAAAATCACGCCAGAGAGTGCTTGCTGCAGGCTAGAGATAGCACGGATCTGCGCGAAATTTTACTCACCGAGCTACGCCAAGACGCAAAAGAGGCCGTCGCAAAATCAGGCGGCGCGGTTAGGTATTACGATTTTAAGCCCTTTAGCATGAGCGAGCGTTGCGACGAGTGCGGAGGCGACGGGCAGACGCGCTGCAGCGAGTGCGGCGGACGCGGTAAAAAAACCTGCTCTAGCTGCGGCGGACGCGGACGACAGAGCTGCTCTACGTGCGGAGGCAGCGGCGGCGTAAATCGCCCTCACACGCAGTATAACTCAGACGGTAGCACCTACGTGACGTATCGTTACGAGAGCTGTTCATCATGCGGAGGTAGCGGCTGGGGCACCTGCTACGGCTGCTCGGGATCTGGCACGGTTAGGTGCGGCGGATGCGGGGGATCAGGCTACGTGCAGTGCGCCCAGTGTAGCGGATACGGATACTTTACCACGGTAGCAAACATCGGCGCCTACGCAAAACCCAGCGTAAATTTACGCATAAAATCGCGCGCCTATGCCGACGAGCTTTTGGACTTTTTATGCGCGCGCAGTTGCAAATTTATCTCTCAAACGATACCGTTTTATCAAGACGAAGAGAGCGGCGACGAGAGCTCGCACCTGCTTTCTTACGTGGGTTCTAGCGCGATAACGCGGCTAAATTTTATCCTGCTAGACAAGGAGTACGAGGCGGTGGGCTTTAGCAACCCGCCCTACGCATTTATCAGGCCGCCGTTTTTCGACGATCTTTTTGCAGACGAGATTTCTATGCTAGAAAAGATCGACGCCGACGGCAAGATAACTAGGCGAGAGGCGTTTAAATTTTTCACGCGCTACTGCTCGCAGCCCGCCCTAGACTCCGCGCTAAAGCGTATCGCTAAAACAGGCGGCGCGCAAACCGAGGCCGCAAATGCCGTGATAGAGGCCTGCGAAGGCTACGTATCAAGGGGTGCGGCGAGCAAGCTTGGTGGTACAATGAAAAAATGTCTGGATAAAATATCTCCCGTTTACTCGCCTGCGGTTTGGTTTGGGCTGGGCTCGGTGTTTTGGCTGATTGCGCTAGTTTTTACGGCGGGATTTTTGGGCGAAAATTTAGCCGAGCGCTACATCATGGCGCCTATTTATACGATTGTATTTTTAGCCGTTTGCGCGGGCGTTGCCTTGTGCATCTTGGCACCTCTTAGTGCGCTGGTTACGCTGATTCGCCGTAGTGCCGTGCCTAAAGAGTACCGCCAAAGCATGCGAAACAAAGAGGCTTTTTTGCTGTTTTTTAAAATTTTAGCCGGCTTTGGTGCGGTCGGCGCGATCTACGGCGCGATATCGAGCTTTGGTTACGCTCCGACTCTTATGCAGCTTGACGAGCGTTTTGAGGCGTCGCGCAGCCTGGAGGCTAAATTTCGCGAGATGACGGCTAAATTTGAGGGCTCTAGCGACCAAGAGCGAGAAACAAACTCCACCGCTGCAGCTAAAACCGCGCCGCAGATGACGCAAAAAGATAAAATTTTATACGTGCAAAAGGCTATCGGCGTCAAATCTGACGGCATCATGGGCGCGCGCACTCTCAAAAAGGCGCAGGAGTTTTTGGACGCAAATTTGACGAACGCGGATGAAATTTACGAAGCCGTAAAAGCAAAAGAAGCAAGCCGCGCAAAATGATTGATTATAACTCATTTTAGGAGGACGAAATGCCCAAAATCAACTGGGACGGAAGGTCTGCCGGAAACGGCACCTGGGTATACGAGGGCAACGAGCTAAAGCCAAAATACGGCGCAACCACGCACAATACCTTTGAATTTGACGGCGGCGTGCTAAAGCCCAAAACAGGAGCCAACTCCTCTAACACCTTTGAGTTTGACGGGAGAAAAATAAAACCCAAATACGGCGCAAACTCGAGCAACACTTGGGTTATACAAGGCAATGTCGTTAAGCCCGATTTTGGTTCAAACTCGAGCAACACCTACGACATAAACAAAGCTCCTATCGCCGTTATAATAGGGCAAGTCTGCCTAAAACTGTGGTAGCGCGGGGCAAGATACGAGCAGTTTGTTTTAAAATTACGATTTTGGCGCGCGGCAAGGTAAATTTGACTCGGCTTAAATTTAGCGCTCAATTTTAGGGACCGCCGCAAGCTAAATTTTAAAACAACTCCGAATTTTTGTCGCTATTCCACACATACTCCATCGTCCGAGCAATCCTCTGCGCTTCGTCCAGCCCGTGCATGTCGGCGATAAAACCCAGAGCCTCGTCGATACCCGCGCTCACTCCAGAGCTCGTATAAAATTTCCCGCTAACGCACCAGCGGGCCGCACGCACCCAGCGCACGCTAGGAGCCTCCGAGGTCACCCACTGCCATGATAGTTTATTGCTTGTGGCCTCCATGCCGTCCAAAAGCCCTGTTTTAGCTAGCAAAACCGAGCCCGTGCATACCGCGATCACATACTCGTGTCTGCGCACTAGCTCGCCTAGAACGGCTATAAACCCGCTATCATGCGCAAGCTCTCTAGCCGCAAAACCGCCTGGCACGAGCAAAACGTCAAATTTAGCCATCTCGCTTAGCTTTCGCGTCCAAATTTTAGCGTTCGTACTGCTGTCCACGAGCCCACCCGCAACCGAGAAATACTCTATCTCATAGCACTTTCGCCCGTCATCCAGCGCCCTAGATAGCGCCTCTGCAGGCCCTAGCGCGTCCATCGTAGTAAAACCCTCGTAAAGCAAAACATTCACCGCTCTCATCGCGATCCTTTGTCAAATTTAGTTTCAAATTTAGCCCAAATTTGATTACGAGCGGCTAAATTTAATGAGACTTTTCGCATTAGCGAGGTAGAATTACAAAATCACTTTAAATCAAATTTTTAAGGAAAAACGATGCTAAGCGACAGAGAAATAGAAGCGAGTGCAAAGCCGCAAAATATCGTAAAAATCGGTACAAAACTGGGGCTAGGCGAGGAGGCGCTAGATACCTTCGGCAAGCTAAAAGCCAAGATCGAGCCGCGCCTAGGCAGTGCGACGGGCGCAAACCTCATCCTAGTTACCGCGACTAACCCGACACCGTACGGAGAGGGCAAAACGACCGTAACCGTGGGGCTATCTGACGGCTTAGCGCGTATCGGCAAACGCGTGTGTGCCGCGCTTAGGGAGCCAAGCCTTGGGCCTGTTTTTGGTATAAAAGGCGGAGCGACGGGCGGTGGATACTCGCAGGTGACGCCGAGCGAGGATATCAACCTGCATTTTAACGGCGACTTTCACGCTATCACCTCGGCAAATAACCTCATCGCTGCGATGCTAGATAACCACATCCACCACGGCAACGCCCTAAATATCGACCCTGCGCGCGTCGTTTTTAAGCGCTGCATGGATATGAACGACCGCTCGCTAAGAGAGATAGAAATCGGCCTTGAAAAGAGCAATAAATTTACCCGCAAGGACGGCTTCGTAATCACCGCCGCTAGCGAAATAATGGCGATCCTATGCCTAGCAACCGACCTAAAAAATCTAAAAGAGCGCGTCGAAAACATCGTCGTCGCCTACGATAAAGAGGGCGGCCTCGTGCGCGCAAAATCCCTAAACTGCGCCGACGCCGTCTGCGTCCTGCTAAAAGAGGCGATAAAACCAAACCTCGTGCAGACGCTTGAGGGCACGCCGGTGCTCATCCACGGCGGACCGTTTGCAAATATCGCGCACGGCTGCAACAGCGTGATCGCGACCAAAACGGCGCTAAATTTAGCGAGCTACGTCGTGACTGAGGCGGGGTTTGGCGCTGAGCTAGGAGCGCAAAAGTTCCTCGATATCAAGTGTCGCACCGCAGGACTTGCGCCAAAATGCGTCGTACTAGTAAGCACCATCCGCTCGCTAAAATATAACGGCGGATGCGATAAAGACGGCATCTCGCAGCCAAATTTGGACGCGCTAAAGCTAGGCGGCGAAAACCTAAAAGCCCACATAGAAAATCTCAAAAATTTCAATCAAAACGTCATCGTCGCGCTAAATAAATTTGCGACCGACACGGACGAGGAGATCGCTCACGTGCG
This sequence comes from uncultured Campylobacter sp., assembly GCA_963526085.1. Classification (GTDB taxonomy): domain Bacteria; phylum Campylobacterota; class Campylobacteria; order Campylobacterales; family Campylobacteraceae; genus Campylobacter_A. The sequence goes on from CAURMS010000005.1 coordinate 5,617, forward strand.
CGCCCTTTGCGAGGAGTCTGGGGCTGAGTTTAGCCTGTGCGAAGGCTTTTTAAAAGGAAGCGCTGGCACGGAGGATCTAGCTAAAAAAGTCGCGCAAATCTGCGAAAAACCGGCTTGCGAGATAAACTTCACCTATGAGCCAAATGACACCGTAAAAACCAAGATCGAAAAGATCGCGACTAAAATTTACGGCGCCAAAGATGTCGTATTTAGCCCGCGCGCGCAGGAGGATCTGGCCGAGATTTCGCGCCTAGGCTTTGACGCCTTCCCGGTTTGCGTCGCAAAAACGCAGTATAGCTTTAGCTCGGACGCCAAGCTGCTAGGACGACCGAAAGGCTTTAGCTTCGAGGTTAGCGCGCTTGAGATCCGCGGGGGAGCTGGCTTTATCGTGGCGGTCAGCGGATCGACTATGCTGATGCCAGGACTGCCTAAAGTACCTGCTGCCGAGCAGATGAGAGCGGAGTAAATTTAACTCGCCGATTCGTCAAATTTGATTGTAAATTTGGCCAGTCGGCGGAGTTTGATTTCTAAAAAACAAAGGCAAATTTGACGGGGATTTTACGTCAGGTTCGCCTTTTTAAATTTGACTAGTTCGTCCTAAATTTGCCGTCAAATTTAAAACACTAAATTTAATAGCCGACATCGTAAAAAGATAGTTACGTCGGTTGGCTTCGGCGCTCTTTAAAACCGTACATGTTTACCGCTCAAAGTCGCGGAAAAATTCAAGCGTCGTACAAGAAGTAGCACATTATCAGCATAGCAATTTTAAAAGCCAAATTTAACACTCTAAATTTGATAAAATCGCCGTCCGTCGCAAATTTAGCTTCGCGGTTTTTGCGTCAAATTTAGGGCAACAGGCGTAATATGTTGGCGTTTTTACTAACCAAATTTGCCAAAGCAAACCCAGCGAGCAAGACGGCGCTAAATTTTCACCTTCTCCCACGGCTCGATTTCGCCCTCGACCTCTTTAAAAATGCTAGCGATTTCTATATTTTTTACGCTTAAATTTCGCTCATAAGCCTTGATGTCGCGTGATTTTAGCTTCTCTTGCAAAAAGGCGAATTCATACTCGATCTGCCCGCTAGTGACGGGTATTTTGGCCAAATTTCGCTCGTCAAATTCGCCAACTTTTGCCGCGTCAAATTTATAGCCTCGAGCGCAGGCCTGCGCATAAACCTCCGCTAGATACGCGTTTATCGCCGCCTGCGCGTTTTCATGCGCGTAAAAGCGGTCAAGCTGCGGGTGATTTCTGTAGCCCTTGGTAAGTCCAGCCAGCACGTTTTTAGCTAGCAGCGCCTCGCGCCAAAGTGCGACTAGCCCCTTTGCGTCGAGATATTTAAAGCTTATCGTCCAAAGCCTCATTTTTGCCTTTCGTTAAATTTGACATCAAACACACAAAAAAAGACAGAATTTAACCGTCCATTATACTTTCAACCAAAAAGCAAATGAATTTGGTATAAAATTCCTGCTGCGATCATATTTCCAGCAATGCCTTCAAGTATATTCCTAATGGTTTTAAATGATTGACCTACAACTTCCTTTGAAGGATTTGCCTTTTTTACCTCATCATTAACTACATCTAGTTCTTTTTCAAAATCTTTTGGGCTATCTAGTAATGCTATAATATCTTTTTTATGAGTGTTAATTAATTCTAGAACTTTAACTATTTTGTCAATATCTAAAGCGTTATTGATTGTTTGTGAAGATTGATTGCTGTTTTGTTGAATTTGGCTATTTAAAATATTGCCATAAAAATTATTTACCGTATAATTCTTTTCACTTGCAATTCTCTTTTCTTCATCTGTAAATTTCATATCCACTCCTATAATACCATCTTCTTCCAATTTTAATATCCACTCCATAATAATATTTTTTACGGTTTCAATAATGCCGATTATACTAGTGGAGCTTAATCTTTGTATATATTTAGTTGGAAAGCCATCACTTATAAGTTGATTAAACGAGTCTGGTAAATTTATGCTTATAATATCTTTCTTTCCTGATTGATTGATTATACTTTCCAATCCTGGAATTCCTTGTCCAATTTTAGACATAGTTAATTTATTATACATTTCAATATTCTCAATTATTACAGGAACCCACCCCCGATACGGGTTCCACGCTTTAATATCTCCAAAAATATTTCTATACTCTGGAATACTATCGTCTTCTTTATATCCGTTCAACTCATTATTAATCCAAATTTCAAAATCCTTAATCTTTAATTTTCTAGCAATAATATAAGCTTGCCTAAGGACATCCGTGGTGCTTTTGCTCAATACTTGCTTTTGTATGTCAATAACGATTGAATCCATAAAAAACCTATCCCTTTTTTGGCTTACTTTTTACTTTTTTCATAGCTTCCAGCTCCTCGGCTAAAAATTTACCCGTGTAGCTGCCAGTTTTTTTATAATTTTTAGCGACATCTTTTACGCTGCCCTCGGCGATGATTTTACCGCCCTTTGCGCCGCCTTCGGGGCCCATATCGACGATGTAGTCGCAGTTTTTGATGACATCCATATTGTGCTCGATGACAAAGACCGAGTTACCAAGCTCGACTAAATGATGTAGCACGCGCACGAGGCGATCAACGTCGGCAAAATGTAGCCCCGTGGTCGGCTCGTCAAGGATATATAGCGTATTTCCCGTGTCCGTGCGGCTTAGCTCCTTTGCGAGCTTGACGCGCTGCGCCTCACCGCCGCTTAGCGTAGTCGCATTTTGCCCCAGCGTGATGTAGCCCAGCCCCACGTCTTGCAGCGTTTTTAGTTTTTGATAAATTTTAGGCACGGCTTTAAAGAACTCCAAAGCCTCGTCGATGCTCATATTTAGCACATCGGCGATCGATTTGCCTTTGTATAGGATTTCCAGCGTCTGGGCGTTATAGCGAGTGCCACCGCATGCGTCGCACACGACATTTACATCGGGTAAAAAGTGCATCTCGATCGTGATCTCGCCCTCGCCTTGGCACTTTTCGCAGCGTCCGCCCTTGACGTTAAAGCTAAACCTGCCAATCTTGTAGCCTCGCAGTTTGGCCTCTTTAGTCTGCGCAAAAAGCCCCCTGATCTCGTCCATCACGCCCGTATAGGTGGCAGGATTACTGCGCGGAGTGCGTCCGATCGGGCTTTGATCGAGATAGATCACTTTGTCTAGATTTTCTAGTCCGCTCAAATTTACCCCAGCAACCTTTTTTACCTTTTTGGCGCGATTTAGCTGCTCTTGGGCTTCTGGCAGCAGGGTTTGCAACACGAGCGAGCTTTTGCCCGAGCCCGAAACTCCCGTGATACCGACTAAATTTCGCAGCGGAAAGCGAGCGCTTAAATTTGAGATGTTATTGATATTTACGTTTGAGATCTCGAGCCACGTGTCGCTTTTGCGGTTTTTTTGGTAGTCGATTTCCTTTTCACCGTTTATGTAAAGCGCCGTTTGCGTACTTGATCCTAGCACGCTTTTCACATCGCCGGCAAAAACTATCTGTCCGCCGAATTTCCCCGCTCCAGGCCCGATATCCACGATGTAGTCGGCCTCCTCGATCGTCTTTTTATCGTGTTCGACGACGATAACGGAGTTGCCTTTGGCTTGCAGATTTCGCAGGGTTTTTATGAGCTTTAGCGTATCGCGCTCGTGCAGACCTATGCTAGGTTCATCCAGCACGTACATCACGCCGCTAAGGCCCGATCCGATCTGACTAGCGATCCTGATGCGCTGCGCTTCGCCGCCGCTGATAGTGCGCGCGTCGCGTCCGAGCGAGAGATAGCCAAGCCCCACGTCGTAGAGGAAAAACAGCCTCTCGTTTATCTCCTTAAATATCGGCTTTGCGATCGTTTTATCGTATTCGCTAAGATAGCTAAAATTTGACTCGTCCGAAAAAAACGCGGTGCAGTTTTCGATACTCATATCTAAAATTTCGCCGATACCGCGCCCTGCGACCTTGACGGCTAGGCTTTGAGGCTTTAGCCTGTGTCCGCCGCAGTCGTCGCAGACTTTTTCGCTCATGTATTCGTCAAAATCCTTGTAGTCTTTTAGCAGTCCGTGCGTGATTTTTAGCGCGCCTTCAAATTTACGCAGCAGCTTGTTTCGCTTCCAGAAAAACTCGACCTCTTTTACGTTGCCGTAGAGCACGAGGCGCTTTTCATCCTCGCTAAGCTCGCAGTAGGGGCGCTTTACGTCGATACCGTTTTGCTCGCAAAAAGCTAGCAAAAATTTATAATAATAACTCATATTGTAGCCGTAAAGCAGCTTTATCGCGCCGCCTTCGATGCTTTTTTCCTCGTCGATCACTTTGGTGAGGTCTAGGCTATATCTTATACCAAGGCCGTCGCACCTCTCGCACGCGCCTTTTGGGGAGTTAAAGCTAAAGCTAAGCGGCTCAAGCGGCGTAAATGAAATTTTACAATCAAAACACGCCGAGTGCTCGCTGTAGTGGATGAAGCTCTCTTTTAGCCCGAGTTCCTGCGCGTTTGCGATCTCGATCTCGACCTCGCCGTAGCTTTCACCCAGCGCTTTTTCCACATCTTGGGCTAGGCGCTGCGCATTATCCGCGTCTATCACGATGCGGTCTACGATGAGCTTTATCGTGTGTTTTTTGGTTTTAGCTAGCTCGATCTCCTCGTCTAGACGCACCTGCACGCCGTCTATCTGAGCTCGCACGTAGCCTTTGCCGCGTAAATTTTCGATCAGATCCGCCCACGTGCCCTTTTTTTCTCGCACGAGCGGAGCGTAGATGACGACTTTAGCGCCCTGGGGCAGCTTTTGGATCTCGTTTATGATGTCGCTAGCCGACATTTTAGAGATCGGTTTGCCGCACTTGTGGCAGTGCTGTATACCGATACGAGCGTAGAGAAGGCGCAGATAGTCGTAAATTTCCGTTATCGTGCCTACGGTCGAGCGCGGGTTTTTGGATGTGGTTTTTTGATCTATCGCGATGGCGGGCGTGAGGCCTTCGATCTTATCGACGTCTGGCTTACCCACGCGGTCTAGAAACTGCCTAGCGTAGCTGCTAAGGCTCTCCATATATCTGCGCTGTCCCTCGGCGTAAAGCGTATCAAACGCTAGAGTACTCTTGCCGCTACCGCTAAGTCCGGTGAAAACTACGAGCTTGTTTTTTGGGATTTCGAGGTTTAAATTTTTCAGGTTGTGCTCGCGCGCGCCCGTGATTTTTATGGTGTCGTTTGCGTTCATTTTCGCTTCCGTGATTTTAAATTTTTAACCCGTAATTATACCCAAAATCCCTTTAACTAAAATCGCTGTTACTTTTATCAACACTTTAGTAAAAAATCAATTTTAAAGTAAAAGAATTTTTTAAGCTATAAGCTTTTTGGATGTATTATAAATTATCCCAAGCATAGGAGTTATCATGGCAAATCCAAACATTCCTATAGACAGAAGAACAAACCGAGTCGAGCTCATCGGGCTGGTGCTAGGCGTTTTGCTAGCGATTTGGGTTTATAAAATCTTCCCCGCAAACGCCGGAGACATAGCTCTAGCTGCGGCAAAAGGCAAAAAGCTGCACGTAGAAGCCATGCCCGTCGTTGCCGCAGTAGCTGCACTGATGGCGGCATGGTGGATGACCGAGGCCATCGCCCTGCCCGCAACCGCGCTGGTGCCGATGGTTGCCTTTCCGGTGCTAGGCGTCGATGCGTTTAAGGTAGTCGCCGCGCCGTATGCTTCGGACACGATCTATCTTTTTATGGGCGGCTTTGTGTTAGCCCTTGCTATGCAAAGGTGGAATCTGCACACCAGAATCGCCCTTGGCATCGTGCTTTTAGTTGGCACGAGCCCTAGGCGGCTGGTGGCTGGATTTATGGTGGCGACGGGATTTTTATCCATGTGGGTGAGCAACACCGCAACCGCCATAATGATGCTACCCGTGGGCTTAAGCGTACTGCATTTGGTCGGACGCCTAACGACTCAAAAATGGACGTTTACGGCAATCGAGGATGTGGCAAATTTGGACGAAATTTCACGCAAAGGCGTGCAAGGCGGCTTTATGAATACGGTATTTCACAAAGGCCGCGACATCGCAAAAGAGATAAAGGAAAAAACGAGCACCTTTAGCTCAAATTTCGGCATCTCGCTAATGCTAGGCATCGCCTACGCCGCCTCTATCGGCTCAGTGGGCACCATCATCGGCACTCCGCCAAATGCCCTTCTGGTCGCATACATGAAAAACGAATTTGGCATCGAGATCGGCTTTTTTGAATGGATGTTAGTCGGCGTGCCGCTTAGCGTCGTTATGCTTGTAGCGTGCTGGTTTTTGCTCACCTATGTACTCTTTAAACCAGAAATCGGCGAGATACCAAACGGCAAAAAAGTGATCCAAGACGAGCTAGATAAACTAGGCCCCATAACCACGCCCGAAAAGCTAGTCGGAGTCATATTTATAGCGGCGGCTGCGTGCTGGATATCGCTAGGTTTTATCCTAAAGTCCTTTGACGTAAAAATCGCCAGCCTAGACGCGATAATCGCGATGAGTACGGCGATTTTGCTATTTATCGTGCCGGCAAACAAAAGCGGCGAGCGTCTCATCGACTGGGATAGCGCCAAAAAACTGCCGTGGGATATCCTCATACTCTTTGGTGGCGGACTATCGCTCTCAGCGCAGTTTAGCAGTAGCGGGCTGTCGCTTTGGATCGGGCATCAGGTCTCTGCGCTCGGCGCGCTGCCTATAGCCGCGATCATCATGGCCGTCGTAACGCTCGTCATTTTCCTAACCGAGATCACGTCAAACACCGCCACCGCAGCGGCCTTTTTGCCCGTGATCGCAGGCGTTAGCGCGGGGCTTGGCTATGCCGGCGCAAACGTTATGCTGTTTACGATCCCGGTCGCTATGGCGGCTACGTTTGCATTTATGCTGCCCGTCGCCACGCCGCCAAACGCCATCGCATACGGCTCTGGCTACGTAAAAATCAGCTCGATGATAAAGGCCGGAATCTGGCTAAATATCATCGGCATTTTTCTTATCACGACAGCCGTCGTCTTTATCGCTTCAGCTGTTTTCGGGCTTAAATTTTAATCAAATTTAGGCGGCCTTAACCGCCTAAATTTACCCGCATTTAATAGGTATTGCTGTATCATCGTAAAAATATTTTAACCCAAGGCTACAAAATGAACGATATCCAAAAATCATACGACGAGCTTCCCTATATCTCGGCTGCCTTTGCAGAGACTTCGCCTGCGCGACTTGAGGCTTTGGCTTCGTTTTTATCGCTAACTCCGCCGCCGTCTAAAACGGCCAAAGTGCTAGAAATCGGCTGCAGCTACGGAGGGAATTTATTTCCTTTTGCTATCGCAAACCCGCAAGCAAAGGCTCTTGGCATAGATCTAAGCGAGGTGCAGATAAATAAAGCCAAAGAGCTAGCAGAGCAAATGCGCGTGGATAATATAAAATTTATGGCAAAAGATATCTGCGATTTTACGGATGCGGACGCGAGAGATTACGGTAAATTCGACTACATCATCTGCCACGGCGTTTATAGCTGGGTACCTGACGCCGTAAAAGACGCGATCCTAAAAACGATCAAGCGATTTTTGAGCCCAAACGGCGTGGCGTACGTGAGCTACAATGTCTATCCGGGCTGGAAGATCAAGGATACGATCAGAGATTTTTTAGTATTCGGCACCAAAGACGTAAAAGGAGAAGCCGCAAAAGTAGCCAAAGCAAGGGAGCTTTTAAAAGTACTTGGAGAGTACGCGAAATTTTGCCAAAAAGACGGCAACGTAAGCCAAATTTTCTTAAATTACGAAAGCCTAAAATTTCACATCGACTATATCTTATCCGCTAGCGACTCATATATAGCGCACGAATATCTGGAAGTCTTTAACGACCCAATTTATTTTAAGGATTTTGCGGCCGATCTTGATAAAAACGGTCTTGCCTATCTCGCCGAGGTAGGACTAGACGACGTTTTTCAGTCAAATTTAGGCATAGACGAATTTGACGCGTATATAGATGCAAATTTTAGCTCGCGCATCCAAAAAGAACAGATGCTTGATTTTTTAACAAACAGGGTTTTTAGGCGCAGTATGATAACGCACAAAGACCTCGTTTCAGACGACTTTAACGTAAATATCGGCGCAGACGAGCTTTGTAAGCTGCATATCTCGGCAAATTTCGACCGAGTAAAAGACGGCTACGTAAATATAAACGGCGCTGCGATGAAGCCGCAGTACGACTGGCTTTATCAGGTATTTACCGACGTTTATCCGGCAAGCGTAAATTTCGCCGACGTCGCCGCGCTCTTAAAAGACGATGAAAACGCGGTAAAATCGGCTTATTTTGGCTTTATGGAGATTTTAGCCGCAAACTGCGCAAAGCTAACGACCTACGAGCGCCCAAAAGTAGCTTACGAAGTAGGCAAAAGCCGCCTAAAAGAGCGAGTACGGGGGTATTTTGAGTATTTTTCATCTAGCGACGAGCCCGTGATAAAAATCTCCGACGAGCTAAACATACCGGCAAATTTTTCGCAGTTTGATGCCTTTATCGCGCTTAAATTTAACGGAGAAAATTCGCTTGAAAATATCGTAAAACAGACGGTAAAATTTGCCAAAGAGAGAAACCTGGAGTTTGCTGGCAAAAACGGTGCGACAATAAAAACCATCAGCAAAAACGAATACCAAAAAGCGGCCGAAGACTACATAAAAGACCTTGAGCTAAAACTAAGCGAGGGCGGATTTTTAGAAAATTTCTGATTTTTATTGAAGACGGGTGGGGGTAAATTTACCCCACTCTCTTATTTATCGCAAATTTAATCGTATTATTTTAAATTTATAAGCTCAAATTTAAGCAAAAAGCTTATTTATCATTATGATTAACGTCGTACAAATAAGCGCGAGCAAACATCTTTTTTGGACGGTGCGGTCAATTTTTTGTGCTAAAGCTACACCAAATCTCACGCTTATAAGCGAGCCGATACCGACTAAAACGCCGACCTCGTACTGCACGAGCCCCTGCGAAGCGAGGCTAATAAAGCCCGAAATCGATGAAAATATCACGAAAAATAGCCCAGTACTAATGGCCTTTTTGATGTCGTAGTTGAGAAAATTTATCAAGACGGGCATTATAATGACCGAGCCGCCGATACCCACGCTAATAGCTACTATACCGACAAAAAGCCCGACGAAAAAAAGCGGAACGAGAGAGGGATTTTGCGCGCCTTTGGGCTCAGGATTTTTAAAAAATAGCTTAATAACGTTAAAAGTTTGAATACAAATAAGCGTTAGAAGCAAAAATTTAGACGGAACGCTCGCCACGATAAAACCGCTCGCACTCGCCCCGCAAAAGCCGCCGATACCCAGAACCAGGGCGGGTTTTAGATCGACGTTTTTGTTTTTTATATTTAAAAGCGAGCCGTAAACCGAGCTAAACACCATCTGCAGGACGCTCACGCCGATTGCGTATTTGACGTCAAAGCCCAAAAATACGAGTATCGGCACGGCCGCTGCGCCGCCTCCGATGCCCAAAAATCCAGACAAAAAGCCGACAAAAAGCCCCAAACACACGTATCCGATCGATGCAACCGATAAAATTTCCATAATCTCGCCTTAAAGTAAAATCCGATTTTAGCCGTTTTTGGGTAAAATTAATTTTAAAATTTAAAAAAGGGAAGTTATTGAAAAGATTGTTTTTAATGATTTTTGCGGGGTTAAATTTGGCCTTTGCCGGCGTCACAGTAGGCCAAAGCGAGCTGGAGCTAGAAGCTGCGGTTAAGAGGTTTAAAAGACTGCTTGACATGAAGGATATTAGCGAATTTGCCGTAGTGCCTCATCATGTTTTTGCCGCGCAAACGGGCGTAAATTTGACACCGTCGGTCACGGTGATTTTCGGCGCGCCGGGCGTACTTGCGCCGTTAATAGAGTGCGAACCAAGCCTTGCGCTAGAGCTTCCGTTTAAGTTTTTATTTCAAAAAAGAGACGGCAAAACCGTCGTGAGCTTTGAGGATATAAAAAGCATCGCGGCTAGATACGGCGTCTTTGACTGCCCCGCCCTAGACGCGGCGCAGAGGTTAGAGCGCGAGCTTTTTGACGCCGCCGTCAAATGAAAATTAAGCTTAATTTTTATATAATCTACGCTCATTAAAGGATATTTTATGTTACTTTTGAGCCCCGTTTTTTATTACGAAAAGATCCGCGAAAAATTCGCCAACTCCTACCTCGCCGAGGACACGACGCAGACCATCATCGGTATCGACTGCGAGTATATCAGCAGCGAGCAGACCGATTTTGCGGGACTTAAGAGCTATTTTAAAGCTCAAAAATCGGGCGCCCCTTTTGCGGGATTGTTTGGAGTGCTCGGCTACGGCGGGATAAAATATTTTGAAAAAATCCCCGAGTTTAACGCCTCGCAGTACGATTTCCCCGACTTTTTCTACGCTAACGCCCGCGCCTACCTACACTTTGATAAAAATAGCAAAATTTACAGCTTTTACGGCGACCGCGAGCGGTATTACGATTTTTTAGTTAAATTTAGCACAGACGACGAAGCGGCCGCCAAGGAACAGCGCGCAAAAGGGCAGTGCAAATATAAAATTTTAACCGATTTAGAGGGCGAAAAAGCGCATTTTCTGAGTATCGCAAAGCGCGCCAAAGAGTATCTAAAAAGCGGTGACGTCTTTCAAGTTGTGCTAAGCGAACAGCTAAAACTAGCCTCGGATATGGACAGCCTAGACTTCTACCGAGCCTTGAGCGAGGCAAATCCGAGCCCGTATATGTTTCACTTTCCGACCCCACACGGCGACGTCGCGGGCTCTAGCCCCGAGCTAGTCTGCGAGATAAGAGAGGGCAAAATCTACGTCGCGCCAATAGCCGGCACGCGCGGACGCGGCAAAGACGCGATCGAAGACGCCGCGCTGGAGCACGAACTGCTAAGCGACGAAAAGGAGCTAGCCGAGCACAAAATGCTCATCGACCTCGCTCGCAACGACATCGGCCACGTCAGCAAGCCAAAAAGCGTCGCGGTCAAAAACGCCATGCGCATCGTGCGCTACGAGAGCGTGATGCACATAGTCTCAGACGTCTACGGTGCAAAGGCTGACGATCTAGACGCATTTGACGCAGTCGGCAGCATCTTCCCCGCAGGCACACTCAGCGGTACGCCGAAAATCCGCGCCATGGAGATCATCGCCGAGCTTGAGTCGTATAGGCGCAACGCCTACGGCGGCGGTATAGGATTTTTCCACTTTAACGGCGACGCGCAAATGGCGATTTTGATTAGAAGCGCGATATTTACGCGCAAATTTGACGCTAGCGGGCATAACCCGCACCTTGACGGAGCAAACGAGTCAAATTTAACGAGCGGCGAGCTCGGTGGAAATTTCGCCGAAATTTTCGTGCAGGCCGGAGCCGGCATCGTGATAGATAGCGTTCCAGAATACGAATATAAAGAAATTTGTAAAAAACGCGCCTCGGTGCTAAATGTGTTCGCAAAAAATGCAAGGGAGATTTGACCTGCACGTAGTGCAGCAACCTCTCACGTGCAGTGGGGTTAGAGAGGGCTTGGGA
>CAURMS010000006.1:0-16552 GCA_963526085.1 uncultured Campylobacter sp.
GGCGCAAGAGCTGGCGGGTCATCGCGCGTAACGGCATGGACGATCCGTTTTTCGTGGATTTTGCCCTAGGCGCCGCTTCGCCCGTATATTTTGCCTATCACGGCGCGGGCTCGTGGAAGCCGATTAAAGTCGCGGACGACATCGTTAAATTTGAAGAAATGTTAACCGCCCTTGCCGCGCTTAAAAAACCCTGCTCGCTTGATGCGATCGCGCCGCTTGCCGATCTACAGAATGAATTTTACCGCGAGCTGGCGGACGACTACGCGCGAGAAGATGAAGCGCGCGAGGAGCCCGAATATAAATATTTCAGCGTTTTTATCGAGGATCTGGGCGCAGACCCGGTAAAAACGCTCGTGTTTTTAAAGAAAATTTTTGGGGGCGAGAGCTTTGCGGCGATTAAGGATAGGACGCGAAATTTGCCGCTTTGCGTATTTAGCGGCATAGAGGAGTTGGCGCTGCCGCTGCAAGACAAACTCGCCTCGCTCGGAGTGAAATTTCACGTCCACGAGATATCTTTTAGCGAACTTATCGCCCGTCATGGCTAATTTATCCAAATTTCGCTATCATACGCCGCATTTTTTAAAAAGGATAAATATGAAAAAATCACTGCTTTTTGTCGCGCTTTGCGCTTTTGCCGGACAGCTTGCGGCTGCTGAGATGCCTGCTGCTTGCGAGGAGTACAAAAAAGTTTCTTACGATTTCATCGATTCGATGGCAAAACAAGCCCAGGCTCAGGGCAAAAAGGACTTTGACGTTGCTGCGACGAAAAAAGAGTTTGAGGCCGACTACGCGAGCATAAAAAAGATGAGCAAAGAGGAGCAAGAATCTACATGCAATCAAGGCGTAGCCGAGGTAAAAGAGCTTGAAAATATGCTAAAAATGATGGGAGCGATAAAGTAAATTTAAGCGGCTTCGGCTTATTTACGCTCCCAAAATCCGCGTTTAAATATCAAATTTGAGCGCGGATTTGAAAACTATCTAAATTTCACAAAACTATCACTCAGGCACGCAGATTTCGCCGCGCCGCATCGCTTTTACCGTGTAAAAGCCCACGATACCTATAAAAACACATAAGATAGCAAACCCCGCCGCTCCCGCAAACAAGAAAAATTTGATCCCGTTAAACTCAAACGCTCGCAAAAACGCGATGCTAGCCGCAGCCGTCGGGAAGGTAAACGCCCACCACGAGAGGAAAAATTTAAGCCGCAAAAAGCTTTTAAACATAAAAAGTATGAGAAGCGCGAAAAATAGCGTCACGTAGAGCATGATTTTCGCCGTCGCGTCAAAGCCGCCGGTGAGCTTGACGTAGTCCAAAAACGCCATCGCAGGCGGCGCGATCACGATAAAAAGCGTCGGGATAAATTTCTGCGGCATCTGATCGTGAAAGATGATGCGGTAAAACAAAACCGCAAAAAGCACCGGCCAAAAAAATATCCCGATCGCAAAGTAATACCACGCAAGCTCGCTTGCGGCGGGTGCGGCTAGCGGAACAAAGAGATTGCCCACGATCGGGATGAACCACGCGGGGTTTGAGTGCGCGATCTGGACGTTATTTTTGATCCAAAAAGACACGACGTGCAGTGTGATAAAGGTCTGAAACGCTACGCCCACGCAAAAAAGCGCGTCGTAAACTGGCGCAAAGTCCCGCCAGAGCGAGGCGACTAGCAGCGTACCGATCGAAAATGCGGCGAAAAAATTTACGCGCACCGGATGGAAAAACTCCGCCTTGCAAGCTTGCGGGTATCTGATTAGTTTTGCCGCGTAACAAGCGCAGATGAGTGCGTACGCTAGGCTCGCTACGGCGCGTAAAATCTCAAAAACCGCGCCTGAGATATCAAAGATCAAATTTAGCCGCTCGTATGCGAGAGCTAGTCCGCCAAGCCCCATAACTACGGTGTAAAACATGATCGGAAAGTGCTGTAGCCAGCTTGGTTTTTCATCCTGCGTTTTCATATTTTTCCTTGTTTTTTCTAAATTTTACCCCAATTTTAGCGCAATTTCGGTGAGTTAGTCACGAAATAAATCAATGCTTAAAATATTTTGTAGCTAAATTTTATCACCGTGCTTTTACGTAAAAGAAAATATAATTAAACAAAGCCAAATTTAACCAAGGAGCGCGTATGTCGGGAGACGAGCTAAAAGACACGATAAAGCAACGGTTTACGTCTAAATTTACGCTTAGTGCGCAGGATGAAGAGGCAGTGTTAAAAAGCGCGACGCTAAAAAGCTTTAAAAAAGGCGAGCGGATATACCCAAAAGATGGCTGCCTTGGCTACGCGATCATCATAAGCGGACGTGCGCGCGGGCTGGTTAGCACGAGTAATTTTAAAGAGATCACCGTCTTTAACCTGCAAGGCGGCGATAGCTGTATGTTGTGCGGCTTTTGTTCGCTAGGAGCGCTACAAGCGGAGATAAATTTGCAAATCGAAGATGACGTGCGGATGATTTTGATTCCGAGGGAGATATTTAAGAGGCTACGCGAAAACTATCCGCAGGTGGCAAATCACGCGCTAGAGCTCATGGCGACGCGCTTTAGCTCGGCGATAACGGCGATGGATCAGACGCTGTTTTTGCCGCTAGCTCGGAGAATAATAAATTTCCTCGAGCAAAACGGCGCGAAAAACGGGCTAAAGATCACGCACGAACAGATCGCAAACGACATCGCTAGCGCGCGAGAAGCGGTCTCAAGAGCGCTAAAGGAGATGCAGAAAAAGGGGCTCGTCGAGCTAAAACGCGGAGTCGTGACGTTAAGGTGACTTTGTTACATATTTAAATTTTAAAATGCGCTATGATTTGACAATAACTTCTAAAAGGAGCTTTTATGCAAAGCATCGACAGAAGAGGCGTCTTGAAAATTTTAGGCGCGGCGGGGCTAGTAGCGGCGGGAGTCGCAGGGGCTAGCAAGCTAAATGCGGGGGAAAATGCGGACATCCGCGCAAATATCCTAATAATCGGCGGCGGTCTAGGCGGCATCAGCCTAGCGGCCAAACTACGACGAGATATGCCAAACGCCGAACTAACGGTCATTGATAAGGACGAGTACTTCTACTATCAGCCCGGCTTTACGCTCATCGCAGCCGGTCACTATCTGCCCGAAGACATAACCTACGAAAAATCAAATTTGATCCCAGACGGCGTAAAATGGATAAAGCAAAATGCCGCATCCATCGATCCGGCGACAAATTCCGTCAAGCTAGAGGACGGGTCAAATTTAAGCTACGACTACCTCGTGATAGCTAGTGGAGCGGAGTATGAGTTTGAGAGCGTAAAAGGACTTAGCGCCGACGATATCGGTAGCGACAACGTGACTTCTATCTACACGATCCCAGGCGCCGTTGCTATGTCCGGCATAATGAAAAAAGTCGGCAAAGATGGCGGCAAGATAGTCTTTAGCGACAACAAAACACCGATGAAGTGCTCGGGCGCAAATAAAAAAGTAACGCTGCTAACCGAAGATATGGCGCGAAATTTAGGCAACAGAGACAAGCTTGATATCTCGATATACTCGGGTGCGCGGACGATATTTTCCGCTCCGATTTATGCTAAAATGATAGAAGGGATGCTAGAGGAGCGAGACGTGAAGTATTTTACCTCGCATCAGCTGGTTGAGGTGGATAAAAGTGCCAATATAGCGGTATTTGAGCACGCTATGCCGTACCGCGAAAACGGCGAAAATAAACTCGCTAAAGAGCTAGTCGAAGTAAAATTCGACTACCTACACCTAGTGCCTCGCATGAAGGCTTCTAAAATCTACGCCGATGCGGGGCTAAGCGTAGAAAAGGGCGATGCGGCGGGCAACTGGATTAGCCTCACGCGCGAGACGCTACAACACTCGAAATTTAAAAATATATTTGCTATCGGCGACGTTTGCGGATTTGCTGCGGGCAAAACCGGAGCTAGTATACGCAAGATGTATCCCGTGTTGGCACAAAATCTAACCGACGTTATAAAAGGACGCGAACCGAGTGCTAGATACGGCGGCTACACCGCCTGCCCGCTACTAACGAAATTTGGCAAGGCGGTGATGGTGGAGTTTAACTGGACAGGCAAGCCCGAGCCTACGATAGCGTGCATGGGCGCGACTCGCGAGAGCTACCTAAACTGGGCGATGAAGCTATATATGATGAAGCCGATGGTCATGCAAGGCATGATAAGAGGCCTAGCATAAAGGAGAGAAAATGCAAAACGTCGGGATTTTAGATAAAACTATCCGCCTAGTAATCGCTGCGGTTTGGATATACGCATTTGGGTTCGTCTGCGAGTGCTGGCTGTGGCTGGTCGGACTCGTGCCGCTACTGACGGCTGTTTACGGTTATTGTCCTCTTTATAAATTTTTTGGCATAAATACGTGTAAAAAATGTAAAAACAAAGAAAGGAAAACGCAATGCTAAGTAAAAAAACTAGGATAATAAGAGCGCTGATCGGACTAGCGATAATGATCGCCGGAGTCGCGTTTAGCAGCTGGTGGGGGGTAGTCGGACTCGTGCCCTTTATCGTGGGCGTCACGGGATTTTGCCCCGCTTGTTACTTTTTAAACCGCT
The DNA here is from genome assembly GCA_963526085.1 of uncultured Campylobacter sp. Classification (GTDB taxonomy): domain Bacteria; phylum Campylobacterota; class Campylobacteria; order Campylobacterales; family Campylobacteraceae; genus Campylobacter_A. Next base: position 4,542 of record CAURMS010000006.1, read on the forward strand.
GTTCGATAAAGCGCTAAATTTAGCCGAATTTACTCGCGCGGGCTTAAATTTAACCTCAAATTTGAGTCCGCGCTTTGTTTTTAGATAAATGCAAATTTGGGTTTTATAAACCGCACTCTTTACGGCGCAAATTTCACTGTCCGCACCGTCAAATTTAATTCCCGCTTACTCATTTTTAACGCGATATGCATCAAATTTAAGCTAAAATACGCCAAATTTTAAAAAGGATAAACGTGAACGATTTTAAAAGATTAAACGAGCTAGTGGCGGCCGGTAAAGACGAGCTAAACGCGATGTATAGGCAGCTAGATAACCCAAGCCAGATTGTGCTAAAGATGCTAAAAATCGCCGGATTTAAGGGGCAAAAGAGTGAAAAAGTCGCGGTTTTGCGCCGTATAGTCGATCTAAAAGTTGAGCCGCTAGAAAACGAGCTAAAAAAGCAAGGGCGCGAGGAGACCGAGATAGGGCGCATAAAAGACGAAGCTTTTGAGCTCGTGCGCGAGTTTTACGAGGCGCGCTTTGAAAAGCTTTTGGCGCGAGTAAAAGAGGAGAAAATAATAGACGATTTTTACCTAGCGCTACTTAGCGGCATGCACGGCGCGGGACTAGCGATGAATGCGTGGCAAAGCGCGTGGGACAGGCAAATTTTGCAAACGACGAATAAAGAATTCGAAGCTAAATTTGCAAGCATGGCCGAGGCGATCAAATTTATTGACGAAAACGGCCTCTATCAAAAAGACGGCGACGAAAAGGGCGAGCGAAGCTACGGCGCAGTTATAAAAAACGGCGACAAATACGCCTTCGTGCCGTATGCAGCGGCCTTTGAAAACGAAGTAAAGCGAGTGGCGGATGCGCTAGAGGAGCTAATCAAAAATCTAAAATCGCTAGCCGCAAACGACGAGCAAAGAGCTTACGTGAAGTATTTTGAAAAGCTAAAGGCGGCGTTTTGCGAGCGGGAAAACGACTGCGCGATCCCGGCGTGGCAGGATGCCGAGCGCGCGTGGATGGAGGTAAAAGGCCCGCTGCAGCCCGGCCATCCGCTCGAGTACTACGAGGACGCCTACACGCACGCCGTCGCGCTTGAGTGGGACGTGAGGCTCTCGGGAGCCAGCGACTTTGACGAGGAGAAATTTAAAGCCAGCGTCATCCGCGCCTACGAGCAAATTTGCCGCGAGTGCGGGATAGAGGATGCCCTGCTCGCGCGCCAAGTGACGCAAAACGTCGCTAGAACGCAGACATACATCAGCGTGCCGATGATCTACTACGGCGCCGAGCTAAACGGACTTTTCTCCGCGCAGGTCGTGCCAAACGACGAGACCGTGAGCAAGGAGCGGGGCAAAAAGATATTCGCCTTCGTCGAGTACGTTTACGAGAGCGCCAAGGCGAGGCCGTTTATGAAGCTTAGCGGGGAGATTTTTTCGCGCGAGTTTTTGGACTACGGGCGCGAAATTTTGTTTAAAAAGCCGCAAATTTGGAAGAAAACCTACGAAATCTCCACGATCGGCCACGAGTTTGGGCATATACTTTTCGTCGGCACCGACACGGAAAAGGCGATGAATGCGGACGGCGAGTTTAAATTTATCGAGGAGTACAAGGCTACCACGGGTGGGCTCGTAAATTTCTTTATCGGCGGCGACGAAGGCTACGAGATGAGCGTATTTCACGAGCTCATCGCCCGCGCGGTCGGGCTCATCGCGTGGCGCGAGGTTGATGAGGTGCGCGCGTACTACTGCGAGGGGCTCATACACCTAAGCTTGCTGTTTGACTCGGGCGCGCTAAGCTTTAAGGGCGGCGCATTGATCGTCAAATTTGACCGTGAGTATTACGCTAAATTTAAAGAAAACTGCCTCGCAAACTACAAAAATTTGGCGCTTCATTACGCAAGGCGCGCTCCTGCGGGCGAGTTTTTGGCTAAATTTTGCGACAAAGATGGCAAAAGCTACCTGCCTAAACACGCGCAGGCAAGGGCATTTGTAGAGCACTACTACGCCCGCTACAAGGCTATCGGAAACGAGCTTGACGAGAGCGGCGAATGGGAAAAATGGCAAGCGGGCGAAAAATAAGGCGCGTTTACGGCGTCAAATTTAGCTTTGGCTCACGGCTGATTGGGCTGTAAATTTGCCTTTTTCGAGCGGCCGAGACCTGCATCTTTTTGACGCTGAGTTTAGCATTTTCAGGGTATGGGTTTTGCGGCCCAAATTTGTACGTCGCGCTCCGCAAATTTACAAAATTTGCTGTGAGTCCGGGTTCTTTGCATTTAAATTCTGGCGTAAAATTAAAAAGTCAAATTTGATTTGCTTGGGCTAAATCGCGGCGCAAATTCGGCTTTATCGGCGGGCAAACATGTCAAATTTGATGAAATCGCGCTAAATTTACTTGAGGTCAAGCAAGCCAAAGGCGGTAAATAGTCGCTAAATTTACGAATCTAAAACGAAAGGATAAAAATGGAAGAAATGCTAGAAGGCATGGGTGAGCCGCGCATAAAACAAGTCGCGCTGCCAAAGGACACAAACTCGGCGGGCAATATATTTGGCGGCTGGATACTAAGCCAGATCGACCTTGCCGGCGCACAGGCCGCGCGGGAGCTGTCACCCGAGCGCGTCGTGACGATCTCGATGCAAGAGATTATATTTAAGCAGCCCGTTTTCGTCGGCGACGTCGTGAGCTGCTATGCCAAAATCATCGCCGCGGGCAATACGTCTATAAAAACCAAGATCGAAGTCACGGCGCTGCGGCTAAATGCGGCGGGTTTTCGCGAGCGCATACACGTGACATCCGCGATCGCGACTTATGTGAGCGTGACGAAAGACGGCGCGAAAAAGCCGATCGATCCGGAGCTAAAAAAGGCGCACGGGTTTTGATCCGCTCGGCTTAAGGGCTTGGAGCAAGCTGACTCGCCAGGCTCTTTAACGCGTCAAATTTGACTCTGTTTTGCTGGCAACGGCTATCCAAACGGGTCAAATTTGGCAGAATTTGACGGCTTGCTCGCGAAGTCAAATTTGGCTTCGTGGGGTCGGCGGCTAAATTTAGCTCGCCAAAAACCACGCTAAATTTATCGCGCTCCAAAATAACTCACTATAAAATTTAAAAATCCCAAAACGCACGTACTAAATTTAATCTTGCAAATTTCGCCGCCTTTTGCTCGCTTGACGCCTCACAAACGGATCAAATTTTATTAAGCGTTGAGGTATAATTTTAAGTTATATTAATACAATAACTAATTCTAATCTTAATAAAATCTCTCAATACGCCTTTATAAGTAACTAAAATGATACGCTGCAAATTACGATGTAATGGTGATTTTGGCCTCATATATCAATATAAAATATAAATTAAATCTTAAATTTAGAAACTGGTTTGTGATATTAAGAGAATTTATTATCTTTTAAGGACAAATATGCGAATATTTCATATTTAATAAATGTGCAAATTCTGCACATCGGGAAAGGAGAAAAAATGACAAAGACCGGCAAAGTCATATGCCCATATTGCGGCACGGGCTGTCAGGTCGAGCTTCACGTCGAAAACAACGTGATAAGAAGCGCGCTTGGAGTGCAGGATAACCCCGTAAATCAGGGAAATCTGTGCTTAAAGGGCTTTTACGGCTGGGACTACGTGGGGGCGCCTGATAGACTAACAAAACCACTAATTCGCAAAAAAGACGGCGTATTTAGCAAGGACGGAGATCTTGAGGAGGCTAGCTGGGACGAAGCGCTCGATCTAGTCGTCTCAAAGATGAAAGAGGTTAAGGAAAAATACGGTCCGGACGCGCTAGTAGGCAACTACTCGGCTCGCTGTACGCTAGAGGACAACTACGTCGCGCAAAAAATAATGCGCGCCGTAATCGGCACGAACAACGTCGATCACTGCGCTAGGATTTGACACGCTCCGACTGTGGCAGGTCTTGCCAAAACAATCGGTAACGGAGCGGCGACAAACAGCTTCACGGAGATCGGACCTTATAGTAATTGTATATTGATGATCGGCTCAAACCCCGAAAACGGCCACCCAATCGCGGCTATGCACATACAGCGCGCACTAAACCGCGGCGCTAAGCTCATCGTTATAGACCCGATAAAAACGGAATTTGCCAGCCGAGCGGATGTACATTTGCAGCTAGCGCCCGAGCATAACATCGCTGTTATAAATTCGCTCATTTACGTTATTTTCGAGGAAAATTTGGTTAACTGGGACTTCGTAAACGAATGCACCAAAGGCGTGGAATACGTACGCGAAGCTGTCAAGGACTATTCGCCTGAAGCTATCGCTAGCTACACCAATCTAAACCCTGAGGACGTGAGAAAAGCGGCCCGCATGTACGCGACTATCCGTCCGGCCGTCATCACGCACGGTATGGGCGTTACGCACTTTAACCACGGCGTAGGTGCAGTTTGCGATATATCAAATTTATTCCTTTTAACTGGAAATATCTGCGAGCTAGGTAGCGGAGACCTACCGATACGCGGTCAAGAAAACGTCCAAGGCTGCTGCGATATGGGCGTGTTGCCAAATATTTTCCCAAATTTGGGCTCGGTAACCGATCCTAAACAGCGCGAGTGGTTTGAGCAGGTTTGGCATCTAGAGCCAGGCTCCCTAAGCGGTAAAATCGGCATCCACAAAACCGAAGTGCCAAACGCTATCCTTGACGGCAGGGTGCACTTTTTCTGGACGATGGGCGAAAACCCGGTCGTAACCGACCCGAACACCAACCACTTCCTAAAAGCGATTTCAAAGGTCGATATGTACGTGGTTCAGGATATATTCTTAACCGAAACGTCGCGTAAAGCCGACGTCGTGCTACCGGGTGTGGCAAGTAGCGAAAAAGAGGGCCTCTACGCTAACGCCGAGCGCCGCGTGCAGCACAACGAGCACGTTATCACCCCTCCTGGAGACGCCAGACAAGACTGGTGGATCATCTGCGAGATCGCCAGAAGGCTCGGAGCGACGGAGGGGTTTAACTTTAACTCGCCTGAAGAAATTTGGGAAGAAGTGCGCAAGTGCGACCCTAGAAGATATGGCGGCATGAGCTACTACCGTATCAAAAAGTATCATGGTTTGCACTGGCCGTGCCCGAATGAAAACGATATGGGCGGACAGAGCCTCTATCTAGATAAAAAATTCTTTACGCCGGACGGCAAAGGTAAATTTATCCCTTGCTTGCACGTAAAGAGCGTCGCAGATATTGAACCGGCAAAAGCCGAGTTTGCTAAACGCGTAAATTTACCGCCTGAGTACGAAGTGATGGCCGGTAGCGTGGACGAGCCGACCGACGCCGAGTACCCGATACAGTTGCTAACTACGCGTAAAGTCTATCAGTATGCCGGCGGCGTCATGACTAGACGCTCAAAAGCTATCGAAGAGGGCGGCGACAGTATCGGACCGATCGCGGAGATGAATCCTGCGCTGGCCGAACGCTACGGTATCAAGCAAGGAGACTTCATCAAAGCATGGAGTAGATACGGCTACATCGTCATCAAAGCAGACGTCACGGGCATCGTCCCAGACGGCGTCATCCAGATGACCTACCACTACTGGGAGAGCTGCTGCAACGAGCTAACCAGCAACGGCTGGGACTTCATCAGCAAGACTCCGACCTTTAAGGCCGCCATCCAGATCCAAAGGATCGAGGAGGAGGAATTTTTGCGTATTCGCGAGCTAAAACGCATCAAATTCCAAACCAACAAGGTCATATACGACGACTATCACCACGAGTGATTTTTAGCCCCGCTTGCTAAACTGCGGGCGGGGCTACTTAAATTTATCTTTTAAATTCGCTTCTTGATTAAAATTTAAAAAATATATCTTATTTTAATATGCTTTTTTGTAATATTCCACAAATTTTAATATGCATTTTTGTAATATTATAAATTTATATCTCACAAGGAGTAAAAGATGAAAAAATTCCTCACGACGTTGCTTTTAAGCGCTATCGTCGCGCTAGGAGCCGAGGTAAAAACCGTCACCGATATGACCGGCAACGAGGTCAAAATCCCGGCCAAAACGCAAAAGATAGCCGCGCTTTGGCACGCAAATAACCAAGTGATCTTGGTGCTAGGCGGTGCGGATAAGATCGTAACTACGACCGATCTCATCAAGAAAAACAAGTGGTTTGCTAAAATTTACCCTCGCATCGCAGAGGTACCGGCCGCGCTAAACGGCAACGACATCCAGATCGAGGAGCTAGTTAAACTAGCGCCCGACGTAGTCGTCGTGTCAAATAAAAATTTCCAAGAAAACCTTACTAAAAACGGCTTTAACGCGGTAAACGCGATATTTCGCGACTACGACGATATGAAAAAAAGCGTGCTGCTAACGGCTGAGCTAATCGGTGGCGACGCAGCTAGCAAAGCAAAAGAACTAAACGAAAATCTAGATGCTAACATCGCGCTAGTCACCGAGCGCACAAACAAACTAGACGACGCTGCGCGCCCTAAAGTGCTACACATCGTAGGCGGCGCAAACCTACTAAAAATCGACGGAACCAAAACGATCATCGACACGTGGGTGAAATACGCGGGCGGTAAAAATGCGGTGCAAAAAGAGGGCAGCATGATAGAAATCACGGCCGAAGAGATCGTGGCGGCAGACCCTGATATCATCATCGTGGGCGGCGCGGACAATCAAAAAGCGGTTGAGAAAATTTACGCTGATCCGGTATTTGCAGGGCTAAAAGCGGTCAAAAACAAAAAAGTCTACGGCAACCCAAAAGGCGTGTTTAGCTGGGATAGATACGGCGCGGAGTCTGCGCTGCAAATTTTATGGGCGGCTACTATCGTTCAGCCAGAGCTCTTTAAAGACGTCGACGTAAAAGCCAAAACTAAGGCGTTTTATAAGAAATTTATGAACTACGACCTTAGCGACGCGGAGTTTGACTACATCCTAAAAGGGCTAAATCCGGACGGTAGCAAATAGTCAAATTTGAGCGGCTTTGCGGGTAAATCCCGCAAAATCAAAAGGAAACAAAGATGAAAAAGATGGCGTTTGCATTGAGCGCGGCGTGCCTTTGCGCGGCGATTAGCGCGCAGGCTGCGGGTCTAAAATTTGACCCGGATAAATTTGAAACGCGCTCTATAAAAGCGGGCGAAAAAGAGGTCAAATTTAGAGCCTACGAGGATATAGTCTACGTAGCAAAGCCTGTGGATAGCCGGTTTCAGAGGCTAAATTTTTACGTTCCGGCGCGGTATTTTGAGGGTGGCAAAAGCGAGGCTGGCAAATTTGACGCCTCAAGCGCACCTATCTTTTTGCCAAACTCCATCGGCGGATATATGTCTGGCGAGCCTTTTACGCCCGCACTTGATAAAAACGGCAAACCAAACGCGGTGCTAGCGGCACTTGAGCGTGGTTACGTCGTCGCAGCGCCAGGAGCTAGAGGCAGGAGTTCAAAGGACGCAAACGGCAAATTTAGCGGCAAAGCGCCCGCAGCCATCGTCGATCTAAAGGCCGCCGTGCGGTATCTCAAATTTAACGACGCAGCGATGGCGGGCGATGCAAATAAAATCATATCAAACGGCACGAGCGCGGGCGGAGCGATGTCGGCGCTGCTTGGCGTCTCGGCGGACGCGCCCGAGTTTGAGCCCTACCTAGCCGCACTTGGAGCCGCAAAGGCTAGCGACGAGATCTACGCCGTCTCCGCCTACTGCCCGGTTACAAACCTAGAAAACGCCGACGCGGCCTACGAGTGGATGTTCGGTGCGCAGACGAAATACGAGAAAATGGACTTTGGCGCGTTTGACGCGGCTGGATTTAACGACCGAAGCGGCAAGCCAAAAACCGTCTCCGGCGAACTAACCGCAGAGCAAAAAGAGCTCTCCGCCGCGCTAAAATCAGCCTTTCCCGCCTACGTAAATTCATTAAATTTAAAAGACGCCAAAGGCCGCGCGCTAACGCTTGAGCCTAACGGCGAGGGCGGCTTTAAAGAGTATGTCAAAAAGATGCTAGCAGACTCCTACGCCGCCGCCAAAAGCCGCGACAAAAGCCTGCTAAAGCCCAAGTTTTTCACGCTTGAGACGCAGGGCTGCACGCTCGGGTATGATTTTAAATTTGACGATTACATCTTGTCTATGTCGCGCGCCAAAGCCGTGCCGGCTTTTGATGGGCTAGAGCTAGAAAACCCCGAAAATGATTTTTTTGGCGATGCGGACGCGGCGGCTAAGCACTTTACCGAATTTAGCACCAAACGCGGCGGAGGCGAGATCGCAGACGCTAAAATCATAAAAATGGCAAACGCGATGAACTATCTAGGTAACGCAAACGCGGCTAAATTTTACCGCATCAGGCACGGCGCGGCCGACTCTGACACGGCTCTAGCGGTGCCGCTTATCTTGGCGTTAGGGCTACAAAATGCGGGCAAGACGGTTGATTTCGCTGCTCCTTGGGGTCAAGGTCACGGCGGCGACTACGATCTGGACGAGCTTTTTATATGGATAGACCGCGTCGTAAAATAGCTGAAATTTGACGCAGCAGAAGCTTACGATCAAATTTGACGTGAGCGGCGAGAATTTGCAAAAAACGTCAAATTTAAATTTGATAGCGCGTCGCTAGGCTCAAATTTACCGCTAACGACCGAGTCGTAAAAGTAAAGGTGGTGTGTAAATTTGCCCCGAATAGCTCAAATTTGGCGCTCATGTGGGGTTATTTCGGTTGCGGACAAAGCTCACCTTTATGCCGATATTTTTCACGCGGCGCTATCGCGGACGGAGATTTTATTTTAGGAGAAAGATGAAAAATATTAGTTTTAAATTTACGCTGATTTTGCTGGCCGTACTGACGGTAGTTTGCGGCGTAGTCGCGCTTGGCGTCGGCAGGTTTTACGTGGCGCCCTCAGACGTGCTTAGCGTGATCGGTAGCTTTTTTGGAGTGCCGACGGACGCCGCGGCAAATATCCAAAACGTCGTCGAAAACATCCGCATACCGCGCATCATCGCAGCTATCCTCGTCGGAGCCGCGCTTAGCATCAGCGGAGCGGCATATCAGGGCGTTTTTCGCAACCAGCTAGTTAGCCCCGATCTACTGGGCGTTTCAGCGGGAGCTTGCGTAGGAGCCGCGCTTGCGATTATGTTTGATTTATCGCTTTTTTGGGTGCAGGCGTTAGCCTTCGTCTGCGGGCTTGCAGCCGTGGGCATGACACTATCCATACCTCGTCTGATGGGGCGCTCTAGCACGCTGATGTTAGTTCTTTCAGGTATCATCGTTAGCGGTCTCATGGCCTCGGTGATCGGATTTTTAAAATACGTCGCCGACCCAGAGACCAAGCTGCCCGACATCGTCTACTGGCAGCTGGGAAGTCTAGCTAAGATCGACGCGGATAATCTTAAATTTATAGCGCCCGTGATGATAGCCTGCGCGGTGCTTTTGGTGGCTATGAGCTGGAGGATAAACCTGCTATCTCTAGGCGACGAGAGCGCGGCTAGACTGGGCGTAAACGTAACACTTGAGCGCGGCGTCATCATCGTTTGCGCGACGCTACTAACGGCATGCAGCGTCTGCGTGAGCGGTATCGTGGCGTGGGTGGGGCTGCTGATGCCGCACCTCGCGCGTATGCTAGTTGGCGCAAATAACGTCCGCAGCCTGCCTGCGAGCATATTTATGGGCGCGATATTTTTGCTATTTGTTGATACCCTAGCGCGCACGATCAGCGTGAGCGAGGTGCCTCTTGGCGTACTTACGGGCTTTATCGGCACGATTTTTTTCGTCTGGGTACTCTGGCGAAATAAAAAGGTTGCGTGATGCTTGAGGTTAAAAATCTAAATTTCGCCTATCCAAACGGCGCAGGTAGGCTAGAAAACGTAAATTTACGCGTCGGTAAAGGCGAAATCCTAACCATACTAGGGCGAAATGGCGCGGGCAAATCGACCATGCTAAGCCTAATCAGCGGCACGCAGGCGCCTCACTCGGGCGAAGTTTGGCTCAGCGGCAAAAATAGCGCGGAGCTTAGCAACAAAGAGCGCGCCAAAATCATGGCCTACGTCGCTCAAAGCGAGATCTGCGAGTACGACTACACGGGGCTTGAGTTTATCACGATGGGGCGAGCGGCGCATCTGGGTATCTTTGCGCGGCCTAGCGAGGAGGACACGGCGATCGCGAAGGAATTTACCGCAAAGCTTGAAATCACGCACCTCGAGGATAAATTTATCACTCAGATGAGCGGCGGGCAAAAGCAGATGTGCTCGATCGCGCGCGCGATGGCGGCAAAGCCCGAGATCATCGTGTTTGACGAGCCAACCTCGGCGCTGGACTTTGGCAATCAGTACAAATTCCTGCGCACCGTTAAGCAGCTAAAAGAGCAAGGCTACACCATCGTGCTAACCACGCATAATCCCGATTTTGCCGTGCTTTTAGGCGGCTACGTGGCACTGGTTAAGGGCGGGGGCGAGGTGGCTTTTGGTACCGTGGACGAGATCATCGAGAGCGAACATCTAAGCAAGCTTTACGGGCTAAATTTGAGCGTGGAGTACATCGAGCAAGTAACTAGAAAGTGCTGCCTGACGCATCCGCTGTGACTGCGGCGTGCGAGAAGCGGCGAAATTTGCGCTAGGCAAAATCAAAAAGGATGAGAGCAATGGCGCAAGGTGGTGGGCGGATAAATTTTGTGCCTAAGGCGTGAGGCGCGTATCCGGCTTGCAAATTTGACGTCTTTGGCTAGGCCCGTCGTTTGGTAAAATTTGCTCTCAAATTTAGCTTAAATTTGAGGCTTATAAATTTGGCCGTGCCTTGGCGCGTTTTAGTCGGCTCGGCTCTGTAAATTCGACGGCTCCGGGTTTGCACCGCCTGTAAATTCGGCGTCAAATTTAATCTCTCATTTTGTGCGTTGGGGCGGTTAAATTTGCCTCGTTAAAACGTTCTTGGCCGAAGCAAAACCATACCCAAAGAGGCTCGCTCGCACACTCTAAATGCAGCAAACGAGCCCCAAAGGCAAATTTACACATACCCCTGATCTATCATCGCATCGGCTACTTTTCTAAAGCCCGCGATATTTGAGCCAAGCACCAAATTCCCCTCGTCGCCAAACTCCTTGCTCGTCTCGTAGCTTAGCTCAAAAATGTGGTTCATTATGCCGTGCAGTCTGCGATCAACCTCGTCAAAGCTCCACGAGCTCATGCCGGCGTTTTGCATCATCTCTAGGCCTGACGTGCCCACGCCGCCCGCGTTTGCCGCCTTTGCCGGAGCGAAGTAAAAATCCTTTTGCGCTAGCATAAAATTTATCGCATCAAGCGTGCTTGGCATGTTCGCCCCCTCGGCCACGAAGCGGCAGCCGTTAGCGTAGAGCGTCTTTATGTCGGCTAGGTGCAGTTCGTTTTGCGTCGCGCACGGAAACGCCCCGTCGCACGGCACGTCCCACACGCCGTTTCTGCCCTCTTTATATTCGCTTACGCTTACGTATTTTGCGTTCGGTCTAAATTTGACGTATTCGCTAAGGCGCGCGCGTTTGACTTCTTTTAGCTCTTTAAGCACCGCTAGATCGATGCCCTCGGCGTCGTAAACGTATCCGTTTGAATCAGAAACCGTGATAGGTAGCGCGCCTACTTGATAGAGCTTTTCTACCGTGTAGATGGCGACGTTTCCGCTACCGCTTATGCTGCACTTTTTGCCCTCTAGTCCCAGGCCCGCTTTTTGCAGCATATTTTGCGTGAAATAAACCAGTCCGTATCCGGTCGCCTCCGTGCGCGCTAGGCTGCCGCCCCAGTTTAGCCCCTTGCCGGTTAGTATCCCGTCAAATCTGCCGGTTAGCTTTTTGTACTGCCCAAACATATAGCCGATCTCGCGCGCGCCAACGCCGATGTCGCCTGCGGGCACGTCTACGGTGTTGCCGATGTGGCGGTATAGCTCGCTCATAAACGCTTGGCAAAAGCGCATTATCTCGCCCTCGCTCTTGCCTTTTGGATCAAAGGTGCTGCCGCCTTTTGCGCCTCCGATATTTACGCCCGTGAGTGAGTTTTTAAAAATTTGCTCAAATCCTAGAAATTTTAGCACGCCAAGATCCACGCTAGGGTGGAGCCTTAGACCGCCCTTGT
>CAURMS010000007.1:0-16170 GCA_963526085.1 uncultured Campylobacter sp.
CAGGATAGCTTGCGTGAAAAATACCGGAATCTCGATATAAACGTCGTTTTCGTGGCGCACGAAACGCTCATCGGGCTCAACCTCGATGTATACGTATAAATCGCCCCTACTCTCGTCTACGGAGACGTTACCCTTACCACTTACGCGCATACGCATCCCGTCGTCGATGCCTTCGGGGACGTTTATATCGAGATTCCGGTATTTTTCACGCAAGCTATCCTGGGCGAGACGGTCACGATACCGACGCTAAAAGGCACGACCGAGCTAAAGCTTCCCGTGGGCGCAAAAGATAAGCAGCAGTTCGTATTTGACGGGCTTGGGGTAAAAAACGTAAATACCAAGCGCTACGGCAGGCTTGTAGCGCAAATCGCGATAAAGACGCCAAAAGAGCTAAGCGATGAGCAAATCTCTCTACTAAATCAGCTACAAGAAAGCTTTGGTATCAAGGCCGGCAAGGCGAGCTACGACGAAGAAGAGGACGAAGGAATCTTGGACAAGATAAAGGGGTGGTTTAAGGGCGAAGAGTCTGGCGACAAAGGCAAGAAAAAAGGCAAAAAGGCATAAATTTAGGTCAAATTTGACTTTTGACGGGCGCAATATTTCGTTAAATTTGTCCAGTTGCTCAGGCTTAAATTTGCGCCAGTTACAAAACGGTGCGTTAAATTTGATATCGAAAATGCAAGATGAATAAATTTATATTTTTAGCCGCTTTTACGGCAGTTTCTTTACATGCGGCGGGGTGCGATACAAGCGGACTTCAAAAAGGTTGCGACGCGGGCGATTTTGAGAGCTGCGATAACTTGGGCCTTGCCTACATCGGCATCAAGCTTGAGGAATGCGACCTGGACAAAAACTATGAAGAAGCGTTCGCACTCTTTAAAAAAGCTTGCGACGCGGGCTATGTGCGCGCCTGCGTAAATTTGGGCGTCGCCTACCGCAAAGGCGAAGGGGTTAAAAAGGACGAATCAAAGGCCGCCGAGCTCTATAAAAAAGCCTGCGATAGCGGGTATTTGCTGGGTTGTGCAAATTTAGGCTCGCTTTACGAGCATGGGCTCGGCGTCAAAAAAGACACGCAAAAAGCGGGCGAAATCTGGCGCAAAGCCTGCGAGGCGAAGGACGGGATGTCTTGCTTTAATCTGGGCGTACTTTACTACAACGCGATGCTTGGCGAAAAAGACGTAACTAGCGCAAAAAACTATTTGCAAAAGGCGTGTGCATACGGCTGGAAAGATGGCTGCGACGCGGCGGAAGCGATAGAAAAAGCCGAGAAACGCTAAATTTGCCGAAGCGGAGCTTGGCTGCGGCGCGGAATTTAAATTTGCGCTACGTAATCGCTCGCGTAACTTTGATCGCTTTTTACGCCAAATTTGACGGGTTGATTTGCGAATAACTACGGCAAAATTTACCCAAGAGCGGCGAGTTAAAATTTATGCTTTCAAATTTAACGAAAACAAACGCGTCAAATTTAGCTCAAATTTCAGGGCAAATTTTACAAAATAAGCTTCAAATTTCGCTCTCTTTTAGCTGCTCGATTTTAGCCGCCACGCTCCTATTCGTCACCTTTTCTATTTCCTCGCTCGTTGCGGTCATTATCGCTTCAAAGCTGCCGTAAAATTTAACTAGCTTTGCGATGCTGCCCGCCGATATGCCCGCGTCTGCTAGCTTGCTAGCGCCCAGATCCTCCTTGCGCTTGGTTTTTTGATGAAAGGTAATCGCAAATCGGTGCGCCTCGTCGCGAAGTCGCTGGAAAAACTGCAGCCGTCTGTCGCCCGTTGGTAGCGTAAATACGCCGCTGCTAGCGTAAATTTTATCCCTCGCGCCGCCTTTTGCGCGGTGGGCTTTGGCGTCTATTTTTTCTTTTGAGATGGCGAGTATATCGACGTTTGCGCCGCTGCTAGCGATGATGTCCGAGGCGAGATCTAGTAGCACCTGACCGCCGTCGATGAGCCAGAGATCGGGCGGACTAAGCTTATCAAACCGCAAAGCGCGCCCCTCTAGCATCTGGCGCATCTGATCGTAGTCGTTTGCGTGAGAGAGGTGCATGTGGCGGTAGTGCTCCTTGGCGAAGTTTCCGTGCTCAAAGCGCACCATCGCGCCGACTGCGGCCGCGCCGAACATATGCGAGTTGTCGAAAGTCTCGATAGCGTACGGCGCGCAGGCTAGGCCAAAATACTCCTTTAGCTCGTCCAAAAACGCGTCGTCGTGGGTTTTTAGGTATTTTTGGATAAAGACCTGCGCGTTTGTTAGTGCCATTTCGCAGATGCGCTTTTTCTCTCCGATTTTAGGGACAGAGATGCTAAATTTACGGCCGTGGCGAGCGGTCAATATCTCCTCTACTAGACTTGCGTCCTCAAAGGCTTCGAGTGCGTAAATTTTTGTGCTCACTACTGGCGCGCCAGCTGGAAAGCTCTCCAAAACGATTTGTTTGTACGCGTCGTTTAGATCGCCCTGCGAGCTCATCTTGGCGTTAGTGATATTTTGATACACGCCGCTGATCTTGCCGCCATGTACGCTAAAACGCACCGCGCAAAGTAAATTTTGCTCCGCGCCCACGGCAAAAACCTCAAAGTCCTCAAGCTTAGCCAGATCGACCTCGATTTTGACGTCTAGGTCTTTGATAGCGTTGATTTTATCGCGCACGAGGGCGGCTTGCTCGTAGTTTTCGTTTTGGGCGTATTTGTTCATCAAATTTACGAGCTTTGGCAGCATAGAAAGAGGATTGTTTAGCGCCGCGATCGCGCCTTCTACGACCTTGGCGTAGTCTGCGGGCGAAATTTTGCTGATAAGAGGGGCTTCTGAGTAACCGATCTGATAAGGTAGATATGCGCCCGTGGCTTTGAGCGCGCTTTTGCTTTGTACGAGCTTAAAGCTCAGTCTTAGCGCATCCAAAAGCTCGCGCGCGCCGCGAAAATAGGGGCCAAAATACTTGACGTTTTTGCCTCGGACGATCTTGCGAGTGATCTCAAAGCGTGGGAAATCCTCATCCAAATTTACGTAGATGTACGGATAGGTCTTATCGTCGCGCAGCAAGATGTTGTATTTTGGCCTTAGTTGCTTGATGAAGGAGTTTTCTAGTATCAGCGCGTCGGCCTCGCTGGGAGTGACGATATACTCGAGGTGTACGGCCTCGCTAATCATCTTGTGGATGCGCGGGCTGACCTTGGGCGAGGGGGCGAGCGCCGGCGTAAATGAAAAGTAGCTTTTGACGCGATTTTTTAAAATTTTAGCCTTGCCGACGTAAAGAAGCTTACCGGCCTTGTCGAAATACTGATAGACGCCTGGTTGGGTGGGCAATGAGCGGATCTCGTCGATTAGCAAATTTTAGCTCCCGCTAGTAAATTTGAGCTTTTGCCGCTTGAGGTTAAATTTGACCAAATTTGACTCATTGCGCCCCGCTTGATTCTTTGGCTAAATTTTGCTTTATGGCAAGGCGGATCTTTTCAAATCCCTCGAAAATCCGCTCGCTTTTGGCTAAATTTACAAACTCGCCTTTAGCGGGCTCGGCGTAGGTAAAAATTCGTTTTTTTTCGTATGGGTCGGTCGCTTTTTTAAATTTTAAATGCTTTGTCACAAAAAATTTAACGTCCGTTACGCGAGCGAGCCTGCCGTCAAAATTTACGCTAGAATAGATTTTTAATAAGCCTTTTAACATTTTTATACTACTATCGCTTTTTAATTCCTGAAGTCCTAGCGGATGAAACAGGGCGAAAAACAAAATGCCGTTTTTCTCGTAGCAAAAGGCGATGAGCCTGCGATGATTTAGGCTTAAAAGCTGTAAAAAATCCCCGCATTCGCTACGGTTTTTTAACTCTTTATAAAAAGGATTATCAACAATATGTCGAATAATAGTCTTAGCGTCTTTCATAAGGCGATTTTAGCATTTTTTTTGTTAATTTTTATAGCAGGCTGCGGTCACAAGGGCGATCCGTTCTACGAGGCGCCGTCTGAGCCGTCAAACAGTAAAACCGAAAAAATAAATAAACTATAAATCAAGGAGAGTAAATGAAGATCGTCGGACTTTTGAGTCTGTTTTTTGCTTTGGCCTTCGGTAGCGGCGACGCTGCGGGCGAGGCTTTAAATTTAACGACTACGTGGGTGGGTATCGCGAGCCTCATAATTTTCGTCGTGGGATATTTTTTCATCGCTACGGAGGAAAATTTTCACATCGATAAGGCTAAGCCGGCTATATTTATCGGCACTTTTATGTTCTTGCTTATCGGCTTTTATATGCTGGCAAACGGCCTAGATGTGCATTTGTTGCAAAATGAGGTAAATCACCTGATTTTAGAGATTTCGCAGATCGTATTTTTCCTCATGGTCGCGATGACATATATCGAGGCGCTCATCGAGCGTGACGTGTTTAACGCGCTAAAATATAACCTCGTCTCAAAGGGCTATACATACAAAAGACTCTTTTGGCTAACGGGCGCTTTGGCGTTTTTCATTAGCCCTGTTGCCGATAACCTAACTACGGCCCTTATCCTTTCTACCGTTCTTTTAACGATAGATAAGACCAATACGAATTTCCTAGTCGCAGGTGCGATAAACATCGTCGTAGCCGCAAACGCAGGCGGCGCATGGAGTCCGTTCGGCGATATCACGACTCTGATGGCGTGGGCTGCGGGCAAGGCCCCTTTTATCGACTTTTTCGCACTTTTCCCTGCTTCATTTATCGGCTGGCTAGTTACGGCGTTTTTACTAGTGCGCGTCGTGCCTAGCGGTAGCCCGCACTTTGACCCGGCCACAGAGCCTAAAGTAACCATCAAAAAAGGCGGTAAAGTCGTTATCGGGCTTGGCGCATTTACGATATTTTCGGCTGTTATGATGCACCAGCTTTTCCACTTGCCTGCGATGTGGGGCATGATGTTTGGCTTCTCGCTTCTTAGCATTTACACCTATATCTACAAAAAAACAAACAAAAACGAAGAGCCTATGCATGTCTTTCACTATATGTCAAAGATCGAAAACAACACGCTTTTCTTCTTCTTCGGCATCCTTGCGGCCGTCGGCGCGCTACACTTCGTCGGATTTTTAAACTATGCCGTTTCGCTTTATGATAAAGTTGGCGCTACGACCGTAAATCTCGGCGTCGGCTTCCTATCTGCTATCGTGGATAACGTCCCTGTTATGTCCGCCGTTCTAAAAGCAAATCCTATGATGGGCGCGGATGTGGGCGAAAATTTAAGCCAGTGGCTACTAGTTACCTTGACTGCCGGTATCGGCGGTTCAATGATAAGCTTTGGTTCGGCTGCGGGCGTTGGCGTAATGGGTAAACTAAAGGGCATATATACATTCGGCGCGCATATGAAATACGCTTGGACCGTGGTTGCCGGCTATATCGTATCGGTCGTGATCTGGTACATACAGTTTGAAATTTTTCATTTATATTTTTAAAGGGCAATCATGAATAACACAATAATAGTTTTGGATTTTGGCTCGCAGTACACTCAGCTCATCGCTAGACGCCTGCGCGAGCAAGGCGTTTATACTGAGATTTTGCCTTTTAACGCTAAGGTCGAGGAGATCAAGGCTAAAAAACCAAAAGGCATAATCCTAAGCGGCGGCCCTGCTAGCGTTTATGCTCCGGATGCGTATTTTTGCGACGAGGGCGTATTTAAGCTAAAGCTGCCGATTTTAGGCATTTGCTACGGCATGCAGCTTTTGGCGCATAAATTTGGCGCCGAGGTCGCTCCGGCCTCTCACAAAGAGTACGGCAAGGCAAGCCTTAGCGTCTTAAAATCTCATCCGCTTTTTACTGATACGCCTGAAAAGCAAACCGTCTGGATGAGCCACTCCGACCTCGTAAAAAATTTGCCAAACGGCTTTGAGGCGATCGCGACGAGCGAAAATTCGCCTTATTGCGTATTTGGCGATGAAAAGCGCAAATTTTACGCATTGCAGTTTCATCCCGAGGTGCAGCACAGCGAGTTTGGCACTCAAATTTTAAAAAATTTCGCCAAATATATCTGCGGCTGCGAAAGCACGTGGAATATGGGCGGCTTTGCTAAAACCCAGATCGCTAAGATCAAAGAAACCGTCGGCAACAAAAAAGTCCTTTGCGCCGTTAGCGGAGGCGTGGATAGCTCCGTTACCGCTGCGCTTTTAGCCGCTGCGATACCGCAAAATTTGATCCTGGTTTTCGTCGATAACGGGCTACTTAGAACTGGCGAGCGCGAGCAGGTCGAGGCGACCTTTAGAACAAAGCTTGGCGTGGAGCTAGTTAGCATAGACGCGAGTAAAACTTTCCTAGAAAGGCTAGCAGGCGTAACCGATCCAGAAAAAAAACGCAAAATCATCGGCGAAACTTTCATCGAAATTTTTGAAAAAGAGGCCAAAAAGCACGATAACGTCAAATTTTTAGCCCAAGGTACGCTTTATACCGACATCATCGAAAGCTCGGTCGTGGGATCTAGCAAGACAATCAAAAGCCACCACAACGTGGGCGGGCTGCCTGACTGGATGAGCTTTGAGCTGATCGAGCCTTTAAGAGAAATTTTTAAAGACGAAGTACGCCAGCTAGGCCTTGAGCTCGGTCTTTCGCGAGAGCTCGTGTTTCGCCATCCATTCCCTGGACCAGGCCTTGCGATCCGCATAATGGGCGAGGTAAATACGCCAAGCCTCGAGCTACTACGCAAATCCGACGTGATCCTGCGCGACGAGCTAAAATCAAGCGGCTGGTACAACAAAACGTGGCAGGCGTTTTGCGTACTGCTAAACGTTCACTCAGTTGGGGTTATGGGCGATAACCGCACCTACGAAAACGCCGTGTGCATACGCGTAGTGGACGCTAGCGACGGCATGACGGCCAGCTTCTCACGCCTGCCATACGATCTGCTAGAAAACGTCTCTCGCCGCATCATAAACGAAGTAGACGGCATCAACCGCGTAGTTTACGACATCTCGAGCAAACCGCCTGCAACGATAGAGTGGGAGTAAAAATAATTAAAGTATTTTTTAGGAGAATGAAATATGCCAATAGAGGATGATTTGGCGACAGAAGTGGCAAAGCAGGAGTTGATTACTAAAATTTATGATGACGTACTTCATCCCACGGCCAGTATGGTTGGAGAAAAACTAAAAGGCGCTACAAAAATAGCGCTTTCCCCTTTATCGGCTATGATATGGGGCTATGATCAAATTAGTCAATATATAGAAGAAAAAGTTAGCGAATATTTTAAGAAAAAGAATATAAAAGAAGAAGAGATTTCTACGCCAGATCCTTCAATAGCGGTGCCAATAATTGAGACCATGAGGTATAGTTGCCATAAGCCAGAACTTCAAGATATGTTTATAAATTTATTGGGGGCTTCTATGGATAGTAGCAGTATTGATGAGCACCCCTCTTTTGTTGAAATCATTAAGCAGTTGTCATCTGATGAGTGTAAAATGATCAAGTATTTAAAAAATAATTTTATGCTCCCTATGCTCAAACTAAAATTTCAAATAAATGATGGTAGTGGTGGAGAAATAGATGCGACACCTTATTTTAGTGATTTATGCTATAAAGTTAATTGTTGTTATCCAAATAAGTTTCCAGAATATCTAGATAATTTATGTAGACTGGGATTAGTGGAAACCCTGTATAATGAATACCTTGTTATTGATGAGTTGTATATTGATCTACGCAGTAATAGCAATTTCCCAGTGCCCAATAAAAATCATAACGAATACAAGATTGTTGATAAAAAGAGCGTTTTTTTGTTGACCGAATTCGGCAAGAAGTTTTGTAAAGTTTGTGTATAAAATACTAAGTTTTTCTATTTGATTTTTATCAAAAAGAGATAATCCTTATCAATAAATCGTCCGAAAATTTTAGCTACAATGATGCGTAAATTTACGAGAGGAAGAAAAATGAGTAAAATTTACAATCTAAACGCCGACACGAAAGTGATCGCAAAAAGCGTCGTTAGCAAGAGAATTTTTGACTGCGAGAACGCTCACGTCGACGTGTTTGCCTTTGACGCTGGCGAGGAGCTAGATCACGAGATGCTATTTTGCGATAGCCTCGCGTGGGTCGTTGAGGGCGGCGCGAGCTTGCACTACGGCGAAAAGCAGATGCGCTTAGGCGGCGAACAGGCCTGCCTGATAGAGAAAAAAGTGTGGCGAAAACTAGTTTTCAACGAACCGACGAAATACGTCTCAATCGATTTTAAGGAGGACTTAATGATAGATCATTTACCTAAGGCGGCTATTTTTAGCTTAGTAGATGCGGTCGAATACGAAGAAGGCAAAATCGTGAGCAAAACGCTCGTCAAAAACGAAAGCGGCTCGATGTCGCTGCTGTCATTTTCAAAAGACCAACAGCTCTCCACTCACGCGGCTCCGGGCGACGCTCTTTTGGTCGCGCTTGACGGCGAGATGAAGCTAACCATCGGCGATGAGCATTTTGATATCAAAAAGGGCGATACTATCGTGCTTCCGGGCAAGATCCCGCACGGACTAAAGATACCGGAAAAATTTAAAATGTTACTCATCGTAACAAAAGATAAGATGTAGAGTTTTGGGGCGATTGCCCCGACTCGTTTAGGAAATATATGGCAAGATTTATAATAGATGACGAAAACATAAGCGTAGATAATCTAGCGACGCTAAAAAAACTAGGGCAAAAAGATAAAATTTATATCGTAACCAACAATAGGCAAAAACTAAGCATCTCCGTTTTGGCGTGGTTTCTGGCACGAAAAATCAAAATAAAAATTATACTTTTAGAAAGCGCTCACAAGGACTATGCCGATAAAATAATTACGTTTTTAATGGGCAAACTCTCGCATAAAAAAGACAAAATTTACATCGTCAGCAACGATAAATTTTATGATGACGTGATAGATTTTTTTAATAAACAAGATAAAAACGGCGGTAAATTTTATAAACTTAAATTTGACTTCAATCGCTCGCACATTGCGCAGCTCATCGAAGAAAATCAAGACGAAATCGCGATCTTGATACGAAGCTCGGGAAACCTAAGCGAGCTTCATATGAAATTTATCTCAAAATTTGGCAGTAAAAACGGTGCCGGCGTGTATAACGCACTAAAAGAGGACGCGAGGAAAATCTACAAAAAAACTCAAATAGAAAGCTCACAAAAAGGCGAAATAAAGCATATCGTAGCGCCAAATTCTGCAAAATCACAGACTGTAACAAAAGTCGACGAGCAAAAATTTAATGAGCGAGAAAAGACGCAAATGGAGTCAAATTTGAGTGGCGAGACTTTGCATGCTCAAAGCGCCTCGGCAAAAGAGCAAAATTTAGAAGTTGGTTCGCAAATCGATCAAAATTTAGAAAATAGCTCGCAAAATGTTCAAAATTTGGAGCCAGAAAGACTGCAATCTTTAGAGAGAAAAAACAGTTCGGCAGCAATTGAGAAAGTTGAAGTAGATGAGTCAAATTTGAGTGATAAACTCGCTTCTACCGAGCGCTCAAAAGATGCGAAGATCGAGGTTTCTGGCGAAAATCTAAATTTGGACGAAAAGGGGCAAAATTTATTAAGCAAGCATCCGCCGCAAAAATCAAAGCAAGCTCCAGCACCGCAAAACGAAGTAAAAAATGAGGCTAAAAACGCGGCAAAAACGCAGCTCGCGCTCAAAATAGACGAGGTTAAAAAGCAAGAGATTAGAAAAATCGCGTTCGAGAGTAAAAATTTGGGCGATTTTCACAACGGACTGGTGAAAAAATACGGCGCAGAGGACGCCGGCAAGCTATATAAAGCGCTAAAACAAAAGGCAAAAGAGTACTTAAGCAAGCGCGACGCGGCTAAGTAAAATTTGCGTTTTGTGTGCAGCGTTTAAAATTTGAGGATTTGCGGTAAAATTTGGACGCAAAGTCATAAACTTAAGGGCAAAAATGATCTATCTGGTCGGGTCAAATTTGGAATTTGAAGGCGTAAAGACGCTGGTTTTAAACGAGATAAAATTTAATAAATTTAGCGTAAATTTAGCCGAATTTGATGCGCTGGTTTTGACCTCCAAAAACTCCGTAAACGCGCTAAAATTTAATCAAATTTTGCCTGCTAGTTTGCAAATTTACTCCATCGGCGAAGGCACTAGCCATGCAGCTAGCGAGGTTGGTTTTACTCAAATTTACACCGCAAAAAACGCTCATGGAAACGACTTTGCCGCCGAGATCGCGCCATTTTTAAAGAATAAAAAAACGCTATTTTTAAGAGCGCGTGAGACGGCTTCGAGTGTGGGTGAAATTTTGCGAGAAAGCGGCGTAAATTTGACGCAGATAATCGCTTACGAAAACGTTTTTAAACCGCTTAATGAAGAGCAAAAACCGCCTAAAAATTCGGCGATTATTTTTACATCTCCCTCGGCGGTGCGAAATTTTACTCGAAATTTCGGCTGGGATGAGAGCTATAAAGCCGTCTCTATCGGACTTACAACGGCAAAGGAGCTAGAAATTTTTACCTCACCTATAGTGAGTGCCCAGCAAAATATAAATTCCTGCGTAAGCCTCGCAAAAACGCTACTTTAAGCTAAAATTTTATATAATAGCCTTGCCTGAGTGATTTGGCAGCGTATTTTTATAGGGTCCAACACATTAGTATAGGCGAAGATGTGCGGAACTGTGTGACGTGGCTTCGTTTGAGCGCGCGAGCGCGAGAAGTTGCGACCTAAAGGAACCGCCTATTTGCAAGGTTGGCTTTGAATTTTCGGGCCACTTATATGCGCACCGCTCACTTGGGTTTTTTATTTTTGGAGAAATTATGAAAATTTTGATAATCGGAAGCGGCGGGCGCGAGTACTCAATAGCTCTTAAACTTCAAGAATCACGCAAACACGAGCTTTTTTTTGCTCCAGGAAACGGAGCCACCTCAAAGCTTGGCACAAATCTAAACATCAAAGACTATAATCAGCTTGCAGAATTTGCCGAGACGGAGCAGATAGAACTAACGATCGTAGGCCCCGAAGCGCCGTTAAGCGACGGCGTCGTGGATATATTTAAGGCGCGAAATTTAAACATTTTCGGACCGAGCAAGGCCGCGGCTAGGCTTGAGGGCAGCAAGGCGTTTATGAAGGATTTTTTAGCTAGAAACGCTATCCGAACAGCTGCTTATCTAAATACTGACGATTACGATGCTGCGGTTAAATTTATAGACTCTCTTACCGCTCCCGTCGTCGTTAAGGCCGACGGACTGTGTGCGGGCAAAGGGGTGATAATCGCGCAAAGCCGCGATGAAGCAAAGGCTGCGGCTCGCGATATGCTAAGTGGCGAGAGCTTTGGCGAGGCTGGCAAACGCGTGGTCGTGGAGGAGTTTTTAGACGGATTTGAGCTTAGCTTTTTTGCGATTTGCGACGGCGAAAATTTCGTCAGCCTGCCCGTAGCGCAGGATCACAAACGCCTAAAAGATAACGACGAGGGACCAAACACCGGCGGCATGGGTGCGTACGCACCTAGTCCGCTAGCAAGCTCTGAACTAATAAAACAGGTCGAAGAAGAAGTCATAAAACCGACGCTAAAAGGTATGAAAGTCGAGGGAAATCCTTTCTGCGGAGTGCTTTTTGTGGGGCTTATGGTGGTTAAGGGCGTGCCGTACGTGCTCGAGTTTAACGTGCGTTTCGGCGATCCGGAATGTGAAGTGCTAATGCCGCTGATCGATGGCGATCTGGGCGAAATTTTACTAAACGCAGCAAAGGGCGATCTAAAACCCGTGAAGCTAAAAGATGAATTTGCCGTCGGAGTCGTGATATCTAGTAAAAACTATCCTTTTTCAAACTCACCTAAGGCTAAAATCAGCGTAAAAAACGTCCTGGAAAACTCGCACATAGCATATGCAGGCGTGAGTGAGCAGGGCGGCGAGATCTATGCTGACGGCGGACGAGTACTCGTGTGCGTGGGGCTTGGTAAAAGTATAAAACAAGCGCAGCAAAAGGCCTATGAGCTTTGCGAAAACGTAGAATTTGACGGCGCGCATTACCGAAAAGACATCGCCTGGCAGATGTTAAAAGGGCGCGAATGAGTAGGAGTGTCATAGACAAGCTCGAAAATGAAAATATCACGCTCGCTAGCATCGGTAAAAGAGCCGTCGCGTGGGGGATAGATAAGTTTTTAATCTCATTTTTGTTTTATGCCGTCTACTGTGAAAAATTTGATGGGCTGGACTACGAGCAGATCAGTGCGCTAGCTATGGAAATGATACCGCAGATCGTTTTGCTCGAGGTTATTTATCAGACGTTTTTTACGTGGTATTGTGGCGCTAGTATCGGCAAGGTTGCGATGAAGATCGTGTGCGTGGATATCGATCTGCTCGATAAGCCAGGCTTACTAAATTCTCTCACTCGATCTTTGGTTCGCATCATCGGTGAAAACGCATTTTTCCTAGGTTTTGCATGGGCGTTTTCAAATCCATTATTTCAAACGTGGCAAGATAAGGCCGCGAAAACGGTAGTTATAGATGTTTACTAGAATTTTTTCGTTACTAATGTTTGGGGCTTTTAGTTGCTTTGCGGCTCAAAATTTCGAGCTTCTAGCCGATGACGTAAAACGCGACAACGGCGTTGTTACGGCGGATAAAAACGTGCTTGTTTATTCGCAAGATTATTTGATGAGTGCGGATAGGGCTGTTTACGATCAGCAAAAAGAAATTTTGGAGCTTTTCGGTAACGTAAATTTGATAAGAAACAAAGACGAAATCTCGCGCTGCTCATACGCAAAGATCGATCTAAATAGTAAAGATAGTAACTACGAGACGCTATTTATGATGAACCGAGATATGGAAGTATGGATGCAGAGCGACGAGAGCAATAGTACTTCTAAATTTTACGAGGTAAACGGTGCGGTCGTATCGAGCTGTAACGTCCAAGACCCTGATTGGAAGATCAAATTTAGCAGCGGCAAGCTAAACCGCGAGAGTAAATTTTTACACCTTTATAATCCCGTATTTTATGTCGGAAACGTCCCGGTGTTTTATTTGCCATATTTTGGCTTTTCAACCGATACTCGCAGACGTACCGGGCTTTTGCCGCCGGAGTTTGGTTACGGTAAAAACGATGGATTTTACTACAAACAACCGATTTATATCGCTGAATACGACAGCTGGGACTTACAGTTTGACCCGCAAATTCGCACTAGACGCGGTACGGGCATATACGGTACGTTTAGATTTGCTGATTCGCCTTATTCTAAGGGTTCGGTGACGCTCGGTGCTTTTAGAGATACCGAGGGCTACCGACAAAGACAGATCGAGAAAAACTCGCTAAGACTCCCGTTAAAAAATAAAACACACAAGGGCGCTGACGTAAAATATGAGCGCGATAGGCTCGTTAAACATCTGATAAACGAGGATTTGCAAGAGGGCTTGTGGCTCGATGCGACGGCTCTAAACGATATTGACTATATAAATTTGAAAAAACGCGGCTCGGGTAGCGACGATAACCCTCTCGTGACCTCAAAACTAAACTATTTCTTAAGTAGTGACAAGCATTACTTCGGCGCATATGCGAGGTATTACACGGATACGTCAAAGATCGGTAGTCCGAACGAAAATAAAGACACGCTTCAAGAGTATCCGAGCTTTCAATATCATAAATTTACCGATAGCTTTATTTTGCCAAACGTGCTTTATTCGGTCGATCTCCACTCGCACAACTACACGAGAAAAATCGGCGTAAAGGCGACGCAGTACGAATTTAACTTACCGGTTTCATTTCATTTGCCTTTAGCGGACGATTATCTGAAATTCTCGTATTATCACTATTTATACGCTACCCACGTGGACTATGCAAAGAAAATGTACCGTCCGACCGGAGACGAGGATAGGAGTGCAAACTACATAGAAAATTATCATAAATTTTCGCTCCAGACCGACTTAGCTAAGGCTTACGAGAGCTTCTATCATAGTTTAAATTTGGGCGTGGATTACGTAGTTAAGGCTTATAATGAAGGCGACCTGCCAGATAGATATGAGACAGCCGAAGACGATGGCAACGTATACGTCTATGACATGCTTGGACGAAAATATCAGAGTTTTATCAATCCTCAGCACACTAGAGACGAGCTTTCCGTCAGAGCGACGCAGTATTTCTTCAACGAAGACGGAAGAAAATTTTTGCGCCATACGATTTCGCAGGGGTATTACACCAAAGAGAACAAGCGATCAAATTTGAAAAATATCATCGGCTGGTATCCGCTACCGAATTTGTCTTTTTACAACAGGCTTGAGTACTCTTATGACAATAAATACTTTGAAAAAGTTCAAAGCGGCGCGAGCTATACGCACGATAAATTCGGCGCTAGCCTCTGGCACACGATGCAAAGAAAAAATGCGCAAGAAAAGCAAAACTATCTGCATCTAAACGGCTACGTCGAGCTTCCGCATAACTATAGGCTATTTAGCGGTACTCAGTATGACATTGAGCGCGACTATAACAAGCAGTGGCAGCTAGGCGTCTCCCACCGCAGAAAGTGCTGGAACTACACGTTTGTCTACGAAGAGGAGCTTGAACCGACTACTACTACTAGTGGAACGGCCGCCAAAAAATCAAGAGGTGTTTACTTCTTTATAAATTTCTATCCGATGGGCGGCGTGCATTACGACTTTTCGGTAGGACAGACGACGCAAGGTAGCTGATGAGCGATTACCGGGATCTTATGTTTGAAAACCAGCTCGAAGCAGCCGAAAAGTTGCTCGAAATTTTGCCCAAGAAGGAGTTAGTTGCAGGTGAATATCTGATAATATGTAGCTCTATAGACTCTGTTATCATGGTCGATAGCGTGGCTCGCGGGCTAAATTTGAGCTACGAGATTTTATTCTGCGAACGTATTCTTGCGCCGAATAACCCGGAGTGTGAGATCGCGATGGTTAGCGAAAAGGACGACGTGGTGCTAAACGACGAGCTGATTAGGAGCTTTGGCATTAGTTACGATTTCGTTTATGGCGAGGCGGATCGCAAATACGACGAAAAAATCCTAAAAAACGTATATAAATTTAGAAAAGGAAATTTAATCGGTGATCTAAAGGATAGAAATATCCTGCTCGTCGACGAGGGCTGCGAGACGGGTCTTACAGCGCTAACCTGCCTAAAAACGCTCATGCGCGAGCGAGTAAAATCAGTAACCTACGCCACGCCGCTCATCGCTACCGATGTCGCCGCAGCTATCGCGCCGCTGGTGGACGAAATTTATGCCGTGCACAAGATCGCGAATTTTATCGAGGTGGATTTTTACTACGAAAACAAAATCGAACCAAAACCGGAAACCGTGCTTTCCATATTAGAGGAGAGTCCATTTTATATACCATTACAAAAACAAGGAGATATCAGGGCATGCAGTATTCAATAGAAGTCAATAATCAAGTTGAAATTTACGATATAAACAAGGTTGCCAAACAAGCTAGCGGTGCGGTGCTTTTACGCGTAAAAAATACCGTCGTTTTAGCCACCGTGGCTCGCGAGGACACGCAAGTTAGCGAGGATTTTTTACCGCTAACAGTACAATACATCGAAAAAACGTACGCAGCGGGTAGGATTCCCGGCGGCTACGTAAAAAGAGAGACTAAACCGGGGGATTTTGAGACGCTAACTTCGCGTATCATCGACCGTTCGCTTCGTCCGCTCTTTCCAAAAGGCTACGCGTATCCGACGCAAATCGTCGTGATGGTGCTATCCTGCGACCCCGAGGTTGATCTGCAAGTCGTCGCTCTAAATGCAGCCTCAGTCGCGCTTTATCTTAGTGACATCCCCGTAAATGCGCCTGTTTGCGGCGTACGCGTGGGATATATAGATAACAAATTCGTAATAAACCCTAGCAACTCTGAGCTAAAAACATCTGCGCTCGATCTTTACGTAGCCGGCGTTAAAGACGAGCTTTTGATGATCGAGATGAGAAGTATCGCGACGGAAAAAGACGAGATAGTGCCTATCGCGCTTGATCCTATGATGGATCCGAATTTAAGCGGCGCTATAGCGATGCAGGATATGAACGAATTTAGCGAAGATCTCATCGTAGAGGCGATCGCGCAGGCCGGTAAAGCCATACTTCGCGCCTCAAACGCTTATGAAGAAGCATTTAGCCAGCATAAAAAAGAAGACGTGCAGCTAGAGCTAAAACCGGAGATCGAAAACGAGAGCGTCGCGGTTTATCTAAACGAATTTTATAAAAACGACGTAAAAGCCGCGATAAATCAGATGGCTAAAAGCGAGCGCGCTAGCGAACTAACCAAGATCGCTAAGC